>JAYVEZ010000159.1:0-3838 GCA_043773645.1 Cytophagales bacterium | reverse complement strand
AGCAAAGGCTTGACGATGGGAGTATCTAGAACTTTGTTGTTGAATACAAAATTTTTCACCGAGGCAACACCCTCGGTATAAATCTCATCAATGTTACCTACTCCACCCCCAATGACCACAACATCGGGATCTATAATATTAATAATGACACTCAGCGCCTTTCCGAAAAAGAAGGTCATGCGTGAGATGGTTTTGGTTGCATCCTGATCACCTGATTTGTACAAAGTATAAATCTCTTTGAGTGGTTTTCGTTGGCCTGTGATGGACTGGTAATATTTTTCAAGGGAAGGCCCGGACAAAACTTTTTCAACACATCCACTTTTGCCACAGTAGCATGGCCCTCCCGACTCATCCAGAAAATTATGTCCCCACTCCCCCCCGATACCCTGCAGTCCGTTGATGGCCCGACCATCCACGATCAATCCGCCCCCAACTCCCGTACCCATAATAACTCCAAAGACAACTTTGGCATTGGGAAATTTCTCTTTTACGACACCCATGCGGGCCTCGGCCAGGGCAAAACAGTTCGCATCATTTGCAATGGAGATCTCCATCTTCAACAATCCCTCCAGGTCCTTCTTCATCGACTGGCCGTTCATGCATTCCGAGTTACATCCTTTCATGGTACCCAGCCGAGGGTCCAGCGTGCCGGGAGTGCCAATTCCAAGCCTGGCTGGACGATAGCCCATTTTTTGCTCCATTGAATTGACCAGCTTGTTGATTTGTTGCAGGATGTGGTCATAGCCATTCTCAGCACCTGTTGGGAGGCGATCACGGAAGAGGATTTCTTTGAGACCACCAGGCCCAAGTACCACGCCCTCTGCCTTGGTTCCACCCAGATCGATACCCCACAAATTCTTGCTTGAATCGCTCATAGCTTATAGATTGATGCTTCCCATGGCCGAAGGATCGTTGCCTCCCAGTCATGATAGTTACACAATATTTTTGTCGCTTTGCCCAATGAGAGATCGTGAGGAAAGTTAAGATACTCTCCAGAAAAATTTAAGACGATGAGCAATTTTTCTTTGTCCAGGTCCCGATGATAAACAAACAGTTTTTCAATTTCGGTTTCGATGGGCAAATAATCTCCAAAAACCAATGCCGGGTTTTCCCGCCGAACCAAGACCATTCGCTTAAAATAATTCAGAACTGACTCATTATCCGATTGTTGCGCCTCAACGTTGACGGACCTGGTGTTCGGATTTACTTTCATCCAGGGTGCACCAGAGGTAAACCCGCCTTGAGGGGTCGCATCCCACTGCATTGGCGTGCGCGCGTTATCCCGACCGGCATGGTTGGCAACCTTCAGAAACTCAGATTCTGTTTGTCCGGTTTTCTCCGCCTCCCTCCATCCGTTCTGGGTTTCAATATCTCTTGATTCGTCCAGGGAATCCAAGGCGATATTGGTCATACCAATTTCGTCACCCTGAAAAATAAATGGTGTTCCCCGCATTGACAGCAACAGGGTTGCCAGCAACTTAGAAGATTGAGACCAATGTTGTTTATCATCACCCCAACGAGAGACCATCCTGGCAAAATCATGGTTGCCCAAAAAAATGCTGCCCCATCCCTTTCTGAGGAAAGCGTCATCCCATGTCTTGAACACCTTTTTGAATTCACGCATGGTCCATGGAACGGGATCAAAGCGACCACCCGGACCTTGGTCCATAAACATATGGCCAAAATGAAAAATCATATTCAGGCCATGTTCGGCATCCAGGTATTCTTCAACGTTTAGGGGAGTTATCCCTGGCCCCTCACCCACCGTCATCACGTTATAGTGATCCCAAACCGTTGACCTCATTTCGCTGATGAATTCTCCGAGCCTTGGACCATTCGCATAATATTTTCTAATTGTCTCATTGAAATCAGCTGTATCGGCATCCGGAAAATCGATGCGCTTGGAGATTGCTGAAATAACATCCAGGCGAAGGCCGTCGACGCCTTTGTCAAGCCAGAATTTCATCAGCTGGTGGATTTCTGTCCGCAATTCAGAATTCTCCCAATTTAGGTCGGGTTGTTTCTTCGAAAATAAATGAAGATAGTAATCTCCGGTTACCTCATCCCATTGCCAGGCACTTCCTCCGAAAAAGGAAGGCCAGTTGTTAGGCGGGCCACCATTTTTCCCAGGCTTCCAAAAATAGAAATCCCTGAATTTGTTGCTCCTCGATTTCCGGGACTCGACAAACCAGGGATGTTCGTCGGAAGAATGGTTTACCACAAGATCCATAATCAGTTTGAGACCGCGCCGGTGCAAGCCTTCTACCAGGTCAGCAAAGTCGCGCATGGTACCAAACTCGGGTTGCAACTGGCAATAATCACTAATGTCATAACCCCCGTCATCGTTGGGTGACTTATAAATTGGATTCAGCCAAATCGTGTCCACGCCAAGACTCTTGATGTAGTCCAATTTTTCGGTAATACCCTTCAGGTCACCCACCCCGTCTCCATTGCTGTCTTTGAAACTGCGGGGATAAATCTGGTACACAATAGCTTGTTTCCACCAGGGATTGGCTGACATATCATGTTCGTGCATAGAATGTCTTCAAGAAACACCGATAATTGACAAACACACCCATGATACCCAGCGAGCGTCTCATACTAATTTTTGAAGCGCAAAGTCTGGGAAATGACAAGATCAACTTCGGCACGTTCGCTGGCCAACCGGGCTTCGTCCCACTGAAAGTACTGCGCCATGACTTGCAATATCGGTTCTTTTATTTTGAAAAGCCTGTGAATATTAAAGTACAGTAGTCCGGTCCGTCTCACCAAAAAATCAGTCGCTTTCAATACCATTTCATGTTGAACTGCAAACCACAATTTGGCGAGGGCCAGTGCTACTTCAGGATCTTTCTCCGAATGCTCCATGAAGTAGTTGATAATTGTTTCTGCCTGTTTACCGAATAAATGAACGAGGTCAGCACCTTCATCTCCTTTCAGGCCCAGCGATTCGACCCGGACGCCAATTTCATGATTGTATTTTCTGACTTCAGCAACCGTCCTCAGCCCGGCACCGGCAAGATGGATGCCAATGGTTGAGCATGGAGGCAGAAGCCTATCCTCAAATTTCTTTTTTGATATCAGGTCCACTACCCGCTCCGCCATTTTGCGATAGCCGGTAAGTTTCCCTCCTGCCATGGAAATCAGACCGGAAGTGGATTCAAAGATCTCGTCTTTCCGCGAAAGCTCGGAAGCCGATTTTCCCTCCTCATGAATTAAAGGACGCAATCCTGCCCAACTCGATTCAATGTCTGCCAACGTGAGGTGAACAGATGGAAATGTTTCATTCACGGCATCCACGAGATACCGGGCATCCTCCTTTGAGGTAAACACTTCCTCCTTGGATCCAGTATAGTCTGTATCCGTGGTGCCGATGTATGTGATCCGTCCCCTTGGAATCGCAAAAATCATTCTGCCATCGGGCACATCAAAATATATCGCCTGCCGCACAGGCAATCGGTGAAATGGCACGACAATATGCACACCTTTGGTCAGGTGCAGGTACTTATTCTCTTTCGAGTGATTGATTTCACGAAGTTCATCTACCCACGGGCCCGCTGCATTGATCACGCAACGCGCCCTGATTTCAAAATGCTCACCGCTCATGCTGTCCTTTGCCTTAATGCCACTCACTTGTCCATTCGTATACCGGAATTCTGTCGCTTCGGCATAGTTCAGCATGATGGCGCCTTTGGCAAATGCCATCTTTGCAATTTCAATGGTTAGGCGGGCGTCGTCGGTACGGTACTCAGCGTATATCGCACCACCCTTGATGTCGTCTTTCTTCAGCAGAGGCTCATGGCTGATGGTCTGTAACTTGGTCAACATTCTGCGCTGG
>JAYVEZ010000158.1:0-17812 GCA_043773645.1 Cytophagales bacterium | reverse complement strand
TGCGGTTGCCTTCCGGGCTGGCTTCGATTTCGGTTATCAGATTCTTGCTGTTCATGTCGTAAACCCGCACTGGATATTTGATGCAGGATGCGACGAAGTACTTCATATCTGGACTAAACACCACGTCGGTGATGATCTCATTGAAGGGATTGATGGAATAGATTTCTTTGCCGGTGGCCACTTCCCACATGCGTACCGTGCCATCGGAACTGCCGGTCAATAAGATTTTGCCGTCTTTGCTGAAGTCCAGGGTGGTGACAGAGAACTCATGGCCGAGGAAGCTGCGGACTTCACGGCCGGTACTCAGTTCCCACAGTTTGGCGGATTTGTCGCGACTGCCGGTAGCGACATAATTGCTGTCGGGGCTTACAGCGATAGAGATCACTGCCAGTTCATGTCCTTTTTGAATGACGGTTTCTAGGGATTGTGCAATTGAAAATACAGGCAGTGTGAAGAAGAACCACAGGAAAATTTTCATTGAATGGCACTTCATGGAGTAGGATCTGGCGTTTGAGTGGAAAGGGAAGGGGCCACGGATTGCACGGATTTTCACGGATTGAATACAAAGAAAGGACCTATGCTTTTATTTCTTGCGGCTCGACGGGCTCGGGTTCTGCGGGTATCTCATCCCATTTCTTGGGTTCTCCGTTGTGGAGGTATTCGAGAATTTTTATTTCCACCTGTTTAAGCTTGAGGCCTTTCACATACTTCCCATTCCGTGCCATGATAAGGCGACCCGTTTCTTCTGAGATGATCACCACGAGGGTCTCGGTTGTCTCGCTCATGCCAATGCCTGACCGGTGTCTTAATCCAAAGTGAGGAGGCAGGTGATCGTTTTCACTGACAGGCAGCACACAGCGCGCGGCTTTGATCCTGCCCTTATAAATGATGGCTGCACCATCATGGAGCGGGCTGTTCTTGTTGAATATGGAAATCAACAGGCGCTTGGTCACTTCAGCATCCAAAGAATCACCTGTGTCGATGTAGGATTTTAATTCTGTATCGCGTGAGAACACAATCAGGGCACCCGTGCGGGTGGCCTTCAGGGTTTTGATCGCTTCGATGACTTCATGAACATCAAAGTCATCGTGGTAACGTGTGCGCCAGTGAGCAAGCGATTTAAAGAAGTCCCGGTTGAGGTCCGTACTGCGTCCAATCACCAACAGGAATTTTCGAAGTTCAGGTTGAAATAAAATGATCATGGCGAGCACGCCTACCCCCATGAACTGGCCGAGGATGGTTGTCAAAAGTTCCATCTGCGCGGCCCTCACCACGAGATACACCAGATAAAGAGAAAGCAAGCCAAGGAAGATATTGACAGCCAGACTTCCCCGTATCATTTTGTATATCTGGTAAAGCAATATTGCCACCAGGCTGATGTCGACCAGATCGACCCAGCTTACTTCGAGGAACGCTATTTTGAAGGCCAGCATCACTAGTCAAAGTTAATGCTTTTTAAATTCAGGTAATGCACACCACAGAATGGGTGAGGTCAATGAATTTCTTTATTGACTTTTACCGGTGTGATCCCTTTGAGGTACTTTTCAAACCAGGAGACCTCTTTTTTTAAGGCCGTAATTTTTTCACCTGCTCCACCCTGACGGTTCATCACCCACACCTGACTGCTTTTTCCCTGACGGGATGAAATAAATGACAGGTATTTTCCATCCGGACTCCATCGGGGGGAGGACTCCCCATCCGGGCTATAAGTCAACTGCACCGATTGTTGCCCATCCCAACTGACCATCCATACGTCGTTGTTGCGTTTGTCTTTGGCAGAATCCACTGAAGAGAGTGCGTAGAAAACCCAGTTGCCTTCCGGTGAAACCTGCACCTCGCTGATGGTTTGCAACCGGTACGCATCAGGGTCGAAGGTTGCGTTTGGCGGGAGTTTGTGCTTCTGTCATGAGTGAACCCAGGACCAGAAGGGAAATGAATAATTTTTTCAAAATAAGCATAAGGCAGGTTTAAGTCTTTACCACTAAACGAATGCACTCCACAGCTTCTTTCACATCGTGCACGCGTAACAAGTTAGCACCTTTTTTCAGCGCTACGGCATGAAGCGCCGTTGTGCCGTTGAGTGCATTTTCCGCATCGGTTGCCAGCGACCTCCAGATCATTGACTTCCTAGAGAGCCCCACCAGTATTGGCTGTCCGAGGATCTTAAACATTTCGAGGAAGTGAAGCGTTTCAAAATTCTGATCCACCGTTTTTGCAAAACCAAAACCGGGATCAATGACAAGGTCGGTTACACCCAATTGATGAAGTCGATAAATCTTTTCCTGTAGGTACAAGAGCATTTCTTTCAGCAGGTCATCATAGTGCGTGAGCTTTGTCATGGTCTGGGGTGTGCCGCGCATGTGCATGAGAATGTAGGGGACTTTCAGCGCGGCAACCGTGTCAAACATCTGAGGGTCAAGTTCGCCTCCTGAGATGTCATTGATCATCGAGGCACCTGCCTCCACCGCCTTCCGGGCAATGGCCGACCGGAAAGTGTCAATGGACATGATGGCGTGAGGGAACTGGTCATGGATGAGTTTTACTACGGGCAAGACCCTGGCTTCTTCTTCTTCTTCAGATATGTTGGCGGCTCCCGGACGGGAGGAATAGCCCCCCACATCGATAAAATCTGCACCCTCATCCAGCATTTTTTTTACATGGTGCAGCACAGATTTTTCGTCTGTAAACTTTCCGCCATCATGGAAACTGTCAGGTGTCACATTGAGGATACCCATCACCTTGGGCGTACTCAGGTCTATGAGTTTACCCCGGACATTCAATGATTTGTTGGTATAAAATACGTTATTTTGCACCCGCAGTATGATTACAAAAACTTCCACACAATATAGAGAGGTAATCTCCGCCTGCCAAGAGTTGTTTCAGAAGAAGACCCGCGACTACGGCACCGCCTGGCGGGTGTTGAGACTGGCTTCGATCACCGATCAGATCTATATCAAGGCACAACGTATCCGTAGTATTCAGGAGAAGGGCCAACAGAAAGTAGGGGACAGCATCTTGGATGAGTTTATGGGCATTGTCAACTACTGTGTCATCGCTCTGATTCAGATAAAGCTGGCAAATTCCGCCAACCTGGAATTGAGTGTGGAAGAAGTGATGCCTTTGTACCAGGAGGCGGTGAGTGAAACCCACAACCTGCTGGAGAACAAGAATCATGACTATGGTGAAGCCTGGCGCGAAATGCGGGTGAGCTCCATGACGGATATCATTCTGATGAAATTGTTGCGCGTGAAGCAAATTGAGGATAACCAGGGGAAGACCATCGTGAGTGAGGGCATTGGGGCTAATTATCAGGACATGATCAACTATGCTGTGTTCTGCCTTATTAAATTGAAAGAATAGATACGAACCTTGCTTATCCAGCACGACAGTCAGTTCAAGCAAACCGGTACACAAGAGTCATGAGACAAAAAATTATCGACCAGTTCTCCCGCTACTTTGTGGGTGGCCTTTTCATTTTTTCCGGACTGATTAAACTCAATGATCCGGTGGGCACAGAGATTAAAATGGAAGAGTACTTTGAAGTATTCGCCCAGGATTTTGGATCGTTCTTCCATTATTTCATCCCCTGGTCCATGGAGATCGGAATGATCCTGATTGTATTGGAGGTAGCCCTGGGTGTTGCCATACTCTTATTTTATAGGATGGAGATGACGACGTTGGTGATGCTGGCGCTCATGGTGTTTTTCACCTTTTTGACCTTCTACTCAGCATACTTTGACAAGGTAACCGACTGTGGATGTTTTGGTGATGCGATCAAGCTCACGCCCTGGGAATCTTTTACGAAGGATTGCATCCTGATGGTTTTCGTCGCTCACCTGTTCTGGTACCGGAAAAGTTATCAGTCCGTGTTGAGGACATTGGAGGGTCATGGTGTCATGCTCGTTACGGTTGTCATAAGCTTTGTGTTGGGTGTGTACGCTGTAAGGCATTTGCCTTTCATTGACTTTCGTGCGTATCGCGTTGGAAACAACATTCCGGCACAGATGCTGCCACCCGAGTCACCCGTGATTGAGTACACATTTGTTAAAAATGGAGAAGAGGTCCACTCCATAAAATTCCTGGCGGCGGAGGAGGGGTATACCTACAAGTCATCCAGGGTATTGAACGAAGATAAAATCAAACCAAAGATCACCGACTATTCGGTAATGAGTCCGGAGGGTGAAGACCTCACGCAGGCAACATTTGAGGGATCCAAATTATTTATCGTGATGTTTGACATCAGGAAATCTTCGGTGGATAACATAGAAGCCATTCGTCAGCTTACCAATGCCCTGGAGGGAAAAGTGGAGTGCCTGGTGCTTACCGCCTCGTCTTCAGAGCAGATGGAAAGTTTTCGACACCAGTACCAGCTGGCTGTTCCCTATGCGTTTGCCGATGCCACGGTGCTGAAGACAATCGTCCGCTCCAATCCTGGCCTTGCCCTGTGGAAGAATGGAACTGTTCTGGGAAACTGGCATCACAATGACACGCCATCCGCCACAGAAATTTTGCACTTGGTAACAGACTAGAGTTCTACTGAATTGAAAATTCTTTTAATGACATTCATGCAATCTCTTTCAGGTAAAAGATATTCTTCGCGTCTTAGCGCCTCCGCGGTTTTCCCCGTTTCATGAAGATCTTCCTCATTGGTCTCCCTGGTTCAGGAAAAACAACCATCGGAAAGGCGTTGGCAGAAGCGCTCGGTGTCCCTTTTGTTGACCTTGATGCGGAAGTTGAAAAGCAGGAGGGCCTGACCATCAAACAAATTTTTGACCAGAAGAAGGAGGACTATTTCCGCATGGTTGAATCGACTCAACTTAGAAAGTGGTGCGATACAAAAAGCGATTTTGTCATGGCAACCGGGGGAGGAGCTCCGGTGTTCTTCGACAATATCCAGATGATCAACCAATCAGGAAAGAGCATTTTTCTGGATGTGTCCGCCCGTGAAATAGCCAGGCGCATCACGCTGACAAACCGTTCGGAGCGACCCCTTTTTGCAAAGTCTGATGCGGAGGCACTCAAAGATCAGGTAGAGTTCATGCGCTCACAGCGGATACGCTTTTACAATCAGGCACATATGACCATTACCGGAATGGATATCTCCGCCAAGAAGATATTGGAAATGATCAGAATGGAATCCCAATGGTAAACATGATGCTCGTGGAGGTATTGTTCAGCATCACCAGCGGACTGGTAGGAGTATTTACCGTATACGGTCTGTAGGATTTGTTGCCTTGCCCATATATGACGGCCATATCAACATAGAAGCTGGAGGTGCGGTACCCAAGGCCCACAGAGTAGGAATAAAGAGAACGGTCTACACCATTTTGCTGTGTTTGAAATGGATCGGGCATCATGCTGTACCCGGCCCGGAATCGATAATTGTTCACACGGTATTCACCCCCTACACGAATATTGACTGTGGACTTATACAAGCCCTTGATTTTGGTATTGTCTCCTGAATAAGAGACTCCGGTAGTGGTGGAACTGAAGTTGGTGCTGCTGTAATTGAGCCATTCCGCATCGGCACTGATTAAGCCACGCTTTTGAATAAAAAATGTGGCGCCTCCGCTAAACCTCCAGGGAGTAGAGAGGTTGTAGTTGGAGGTCACAAGGTCGGTCGCGAAATGTTCATTGTTGAGAACCACACCAGGCTCGTACTGAAAATTTTTCCAGGTGGAGCTCATGGTCGCATTGTAATTGTCAGTGATCAGGTAGCTCGTCGGCGTGGCAACGGATAATCCAAACTGAAACGCATCCATGGGCCGGATAATGGTACCGAGGGTGGCATTGATGCCGGACCCGGAGAGACTTAGCGACTCATCCAATTGCATGTATGACATGGGTTGGGCCGCATCCGAGAATGATTCCGTGTAAGTGGTTTGTGACTTGTATTTGAAGGTTGTCAAACCGATGCCGCCACCAACGAATATCTTATCATTGAAATTGGCGCCATACGAAAAACTCCATTGGTTCTGGGCTCCTGAATTTTTTACCGTCTCTTTTTGAAGGGGAATTCCGGATACGTCGGTGAAATATTGTGTCGAGTCTCCGGTCGGGCCCAGAATGGTCTTTGGGCCGATGAGATAATTGTTGTAAGCCAGGCCTGTCGGGGTATTGAAGTTATAGCCAGTATTGCTGTTGAATTGCGAGGTGCCTGTCCCGTTAGCATTGTTGATGAAATAGTCAATGATGGAATTGTCTTTGTTTGTTCCCTGATAGGAAAACGAATTATTAAAATCATTGATTCGGTTGAAATTGATGGCGAAGGTGCCACCCCACAATCCTTTGCTACCGTCTTTATTCGTGTGGAACGCAATGCCCAGGTTGGGAATGATGAGGCTGTTCTTGTTTTCCGAAGTGTTGTTGCCAAGGTAAGTCGAGGAGGTATTGGCCATCACATAAGCGGGTGTGAATGAGAAATCTGATCGGTTATACATCCCGAGTCCTGCCGGGTTGTAGTAGGCTGAACTGAGATCGCCTCCAAGTGCATTCTGTACGCCGCCCATACCCTGCATGCGGGCAGTCCCGCCAGGGCGAATGCGACTGATCATCAACGCTTCTTCTGCATAACTGCTAATCTGTGCAGTAGCTTCCTTCCCGGCAAGCAGTACGAAGCCTGCGATCGCTAAAACGACCTTAAAGTTCATGGTCAAAAAATTTGGTTGTTGAAGGCCTGTTCAAAAGTCCGGCGTAAGATGCCGGACTTTGACTCATGTTGTAAGTTAATTTCTTCCGCGCGAGTGACCGCCGCCTCCACCTCCGCCACCACCTGAGAATCCGCCACCGCCGCCGCCGCCGAATGAACCACGTGAACCACCACCAAAGGAGTCCATTGAGGAACGTGTACCGGAATTGCCCCAGCCTGAGTTCCCGCTGCGGGTGTTGCCCCAGCCTGAGTTCCCACTGTTGTCGTAACCGCTTCGTGTCATATTGGTTGCGTTGTTTCTCCAACCACTATTGTAGTAATCGGGTTGTGAACCGGCAGTCCTGCCTGATTGGTTGCCCCTTCCAACACCTGCTGGATTGGTAACCGAGGAAGTTCCACGGCTGTTATCAACATAGTTATTCAATCCACTCGATCTGACAGAGTGTCTTCCGTACGAAGTGTTGTGGGTTTCATTGATGACCCCGCCACTGTATCCGCCATAAGGGCCACCACCGTATCCATATCCATTTCCATAAGGATAATACATTGATCCCATACCATACATTCCATAGGGACTATACATACTGCCCATTCCGTACCCCATTCCATAGCCTCCGTAGAAGCCTGAGCCGTAACTGCTCATTCCATAACCCATGCTAAACATGCTGTAGGGATAGCCGTACCCCATTCCATATCCCATCATGCTGTTCATTCCGTAGCCCATGCCATATCCCATCATGCTATTCATTCCATAGCCCATTCCGTATCCCATCATGCTACTGCCCATGCCACCGTAGCCATAATATGGATTCATGCCGTAGCCATTGTAAGCACTGTTATAAGTGTTATTGCCACTGGAAAGACTGCTGTTTATATTCTTAGGCTGATATGACGACAAGAAATAATCCGGATTGTCCTGGATGACGGCAGTACCGTTCTTTCCCTGCGCATTATATTCAGGATTCACCCCACGGCCTGAATAACTATCTGATGGATTCACCGGGTTGGTGAGCACAGCATTCCGATCTGCCGCCTGATAGCGTTTGGCCATCAGTTGCTCGTTCGCCTGGTTGACAACCAAGCGGTCTTTGGAGTTGAAATACATGTCATCATTTTCCTGTGCCATTGCGGCTACTGACATCCCCATGGTCAGAATCACCATCGCATATTTCGTTTTCATGATGTTCAGATTTAGTACTACACCTTAACAACGTAAAGTTAGCAATGACGGTGCCCTTTAACAATGATTTATTGGTAGTCATTTCACCGTTTTTGAGGCAAAATCACGTAGGTAATTCTCTCATTTCGGGACAAAAATGATAAAATCGACCATTCCGCATCGCCTGCCTTATATTTGCGCACCATATTGATCTGAAAATGGCAAAACAAATACCAACACGAGCCGAAGACTATTCCCAATGGTACGTTGAATTAGTGAAGAAAGCCGATCTGGCCGAAAATTCAGATGTACGGGGTTGCATGATTATTAAGCCTTATGGCTATGCCATTTGGGAGAAAATGCAACAAGGGCTGGACAAGATGTTTAAAGACACGGGTCACGTGAATGCGTATTTCCCGCTGTTCGTACCCAAGAGCCTGTTTGAGGCAGAAGAAAAAAACGCAGAAGGCTTTGCCAAGGAATGTGCCATCGTAACGCACTACCGGCTGAAGACGGATCCCAACAACAAAGGGAAACTCATCGTAGATCCAGAAGCAAAATTGGAAGAGGAACTGGTGGTTCGCCCTACGAGCGAAGCCATCATTTGGAGTACATACAAGAAGTGGGTACAATCTCACCGCGACCTCCCCATATTGATTAACCAATGGGCCAATGTGGTCCGGTGGGAAATGCGCACAAGACTTTTCCTCCGCACGGCAGAATTTCTATGGCAGGAAGGACACACTGCCCACGCCACGTCACAGGAGGCCGAGAAAGAGACCCTTCAAATGCTGGATGTGTACGCTGACTTCGTGGAGAACTTCATGGCATTGCCGGTGATCAAGGGGAAAAAAAGTGAGGGAGAAAAATTTCCGGGCGCGATTGATACGTATTGCATCGAAGCACTCATGCAGGATGGCAAGGCATTGCAGGCCGGAACATCCCACTTCCTTGGACAGAATTTTGCGAAAGCTTTTAATGTGCAATACACCAACAAAGAGGGGAAACTTGAGTTTGTATGGGGCACATCCTGGGGTGTGAGCACACGGCTGATCGGTGGCCTCATCATGGCGCATTCTGATGATGACGGACTTATTCTTCCCCCCAAACTGGCACCCATCCACGTGGTGGTGGTTCCGATTTTCAAGAATGACGAAGAACTGAATAAAGTATCGGTCGCTGTTGAACCATTGTTGAAAGAACTCAGGGCATTGGGCTTGTCTGTAAAATTTGATAACCGCGAAACCCATAAGCCCGGCTTCAAGTTTGCTGAATATGAAATGAAAGGGGTGCCGGTGCGCATAGCCATTGGCCCACGCGATCTGGAGAATGGAACCATTGAAGTCGCCAGAAGAGACACGAAAGAAAAACGTGTGATGAAGTACAGCGATGCTTCCAGGGAGATTCCAACCCTGTTGGATGATATCCAGAAGAACCTGTATGCCCGCGCATTGAAATTCAGGACAGACTTGACCACCCAGGTGGATACATTCGAGGAATTCAAGAACGTCCTCGATGGGAAGGGTGGCTTCATCCTTGCCCATTGGGATGGTACACCTGAAACAGAAGCAAAAATTAAAGATGAGACCAAGGCCACCGTGCGGTGCATCCCGCTGGATGCGAAGGAAGAACCAGGCACTTGCGTTTATTCAGGAAAACCTTCCAGCCGGCGGGTGCTTTTTGCCAGAGCGTATTGATGCGTTGAATTGACTATTTTTGGCTCTTATGATTGAATGGCTCATCGTCCTATCCTTGATTTTGTTTGGCTTGGCGCTGATCGTCGCTGAAATCGTTATTGTGCCAGGCACGACGCTGGTAGGCATTGTTGGATTTGTTTGCCTGGTTTTGGGTACGGGACTGAGTTTCCGGTATTTCGGCAGCAACATGGGGTGGTCGGTCACTGGCGGAACGGCCGTCGCCTCCGGCCTTATACTTTACTATTCGTTCAAAGCCAACGTCTGGGGTCGATTTTCGCTGAAGTCAACCAGTACCAGCAAGGTGAATGAAGGTGAGTTGTCCGATGTGGTAACCGGAATAGAGGGGGTGACGCTGTCGGCGTTGCGTCCTTCCGGCAAGGCGGAGATGAATAATAAAGTATATGAAGTGCGTACCATGGGCAATTATCTGGAGCCCGGTACAAAAATCCGTGTCATTCAGATTCTCACCAATCAAATTATCGTAGAACCCTTATCATTAAATCATAATTAACCATGGAAAGTTTAGCATTTCTGTTCATAGTCTTCATCAGCATCGTTGGATTTTTTCTGTTCATGTATTTCGTTCCGGTAGGTTTGTGGATTACAGCAATTTTCGCCGGAGTAAAGATTACCATTGGAGAATTGATCGGTATGAGGATCCGGAAAGTACCGCCGGGTGTCATTGTCAACTCATTGATTACCGCTACCAAGGCCGGATTGCAGGTTACCACCCGCGAGCTTGAGACCCATTACCTCGCTGGCGGAGATGTACCCAACGTCATCCGGGCGCTGATTTCTGCGGAGAAGGCGAACATTAGTCTGAGTTTCAAACAAGCAACCGCCATCAACCTCGCAGGACGTGATGTATTTCAGGCTGTACAGATTTCTGTTAACCCCAAAGTGATCACGACACCCAAAGTTGCCGCAGTGGCCGCCGATGGTATTCAGCTCATCGCCATTGCACGGATCACCGTACGTGCCAGCATTGCTCAGTTGGTAGGAGGAGCGGGCGAAGACACCATTCTTGCCCGTGTGGGAGAAGGCATTGTCACCTCGATCGGTCAGGCCGCCTCACACCGTGAAGTGCTTGCCAACCCTGACAAGATTTCGAAACTGGTACTTTCACGTGGATTGGATGCAGGAACTGCTTTTGAAATTTTATCCATTGACATCGCCGACGTGGATGTTGGTGCCAACATCGGTGCCAAACTTCAAACCGATCAGGCTGCAGCTGACCTGAAAGTAGCTGAAGCACGAGCGGAGGAGCGTCGCGCGATGGCCGTTGCACTTGAACAAGAAATGATTGCCAAAGCACAGGAGGCCCGGGCCAACGTGATTCAGGCAGAAGCGGAGATCCCCAAAGCAATTGCCCAGGCTTTTGTCAATGGCAACCTTGGTGTGATGGACTATTACAAAATGCAGAATGTTCAGGCTGATACGGAGATGAGACAGTCCATCTCCGGATCGGGCAAGTCAGGGCAATCACCGAATACTCCAAGCAAGTAGTACGCGAGGTCATTTTGCCCATTAAACAGGAATCCTCCGTGGAAAGGATTGTAGAAATTTCAATTGTAATTCCCCTCTACAATGAGGAGAAGGTTTTTGACAAACTCATTCTGCGGTTGATCAGGCTACTGGATTCCAGTCCGACAATCATTGAGATAGTTCTTGTAGACGATGGGAGCACGGACGAAACGCCGCTGCATATGCATGCCATTGCATTTAAGGATGATCGATTCAAGGCCGTTTTTCTGTCGCGAAACTATGGTCATCAGACTGCTTTATCAGCCGGAATGGCTCACGTTTCGGCATCGAAAGCGGTTATGATCATTGACGGGGATTTGCAGGATCCTCCTGAAATGGTCACACCATTCTATGAAAAAATCAGTGATGGCTATGATGTTGTGTACGCCATTCGTGAAAAACGCCAGGAAAATTTCTTAAAACGTTTCTTGTATTGGGGCTTCTACAGAATACTAAAAGTCATCAGTGATGTAAACTTACCACTGGACAGCGGGGACTTCTGTATGATGACCCGCAAGGTGAACGACATTATCGTCTCCATGCCTGAGCAAAGTAGGTTTGTCCGGGGGCTAAGAACCTGGGTTGGATTCAAACAGATAGGAGTTGCGTATGAGCGAGATAAACGAGCGGACGGGGTTTCCAAGTACCCGATGGCTAAACTCTTTCAATTGGCATTTGATGGAATTTTTAGCTTTAGTTTTATTCCGCTGAGGGTCATTACCCGTTTGGGGTTCTTTACAATCCTTGGTTCGATGCTTTATCTGAGCTATGTGCTATTCAAGAAGTTCTTTGGATACCCGCTGCCTTCCGGCTTTACGGCATTGATATTCTCATTGAGCCTGTTCAGTGGAGTGCAGCTGATTTCACTGGGAATACTGGGCGAGTACATTTCACGTATTTATGTTCAGGTAAAGAACCGTCCTCTGTATCTTGTGAAGAAGGTAATCAAAAACAAGCAGGAAGAGAATGGATAGGTCCTACTATCTTCAGTACCATGAATTCGAAAAGAATCATTGGTGGTTTCGGGCGAGGGCGGAAATTCTCAAAAGCTACATCATATCACAATGCGAACCGGCACAGGATACATCCATATTGAATGTGGGGGCAGCCACGGGTGGCTCGATAGCCTGGTTGTCTGAGTTGGGGAAAGTAACTTCACTGGAATACGATAAGGAATCAGCGATATTCATAAGGGAACACCTTAAGGAATCAGTTGTCGATGGTTCAATTCTTGCTTTGCCATTTCCAGACAATTCCTTTGACCTCGTGTGTGCTTTTGATGTAATTGAGCATGTGGAGAACGATAAGCTGGCTGTCGGAGAACTGATTCGCGTGTGCAAAGCCACTGGTTCGGTGCTCATCACCGTACCGGCACACATGCATCTCTGGAGTCCGCATGACGAGGTTAACCAACATTACAGACGCTACAGCATGGAGTCACTTAAGGAGTTATTGGACAAAGCTCCCGGTGGCAAAATTGTTTTTATGACCTACTTCAATCATTACTTTTATACTCCGATTCGGTGGATAAGAAGAATGAACAACTTCCTCTCTGGGTTAAAGAAAAACCAGGAACCGAAATCTGATTTTGAAGAATTTCATGCGGGCTGGCTCAACGAATTGTGTTTTTTCATCATGCGCGGTGAGAAAATAAGGATTTCCGCGAAACGGCCCTTTGGTTCCGGGGTTTCCATCTTATCTCACTGGAGGAAAAACCAGAAATAAGGCCTCTCATGCTTCAGATGATAAAAAAGACTTATTCTACTCACGGCGCCCTTATCAACCTGGGCATTATTATCATTTTATTGTTGATCCTGTATCAGTATCGCTATGGCCTTGGCATGCTTAATCCCACTTACGATGCCTGGGTTATGAAGCATGATTGGGCCACGCATCACCTGGGGTGGTTTTTCTTTCGTTTTGAGCCATGGAGTTTCCCCATTGGCAAGGTGGCCCATTACTTGTATCCGGTGGGTACCAATGTGGGATTCACAGACTCAATTCCACTCGCTGCCATTTTCTTCAAATTGTTTTCACCGATACTGCCAGATACATTCCAATACATCGGGTTGTGGCTGTTCCTCTGTCATGTCCTTGTCGCATTCTTTTCAATAAAGTTATTTGCGCGTTTTTCAGTCCATGGGATCGTTCAACTGATCGCTGTCTTGATTGTGGTGCTTAATCCGGTGTTGCTTCACCGGTCCATTCACCCCGCGGGTTGTTCGCATTGGTTGATTATAGGGAGTATGTGGCTCTACTTCATGGAACCAGGTAAATACACCCCATCGCGGCTATTGGCCTATCAGGGTTTGTTTCTGCTGTTGGGGGGACTGATCAATCCCTACTTTAGTCTCATTGCAGCGGGTTTTTTCGTTGCCTTGGCCTGGCGTCTTTGGATGTTTGATGGATTGATATCATTCTTGAGGGCTTCACTGAGCACAGTGGTTGCGTTTTCGGCGTTGTTTGCCTGCTGGTATGCAGTTGGATTTTTTGAGTTCTCAAATCAGGGAGACCTGGGTGTAAGTGGGGGATATGGACTTTATGCTTTCAACTTGAATTCCTTCTACAACTCAGGAGGGTGGTCTGCTATTCACTCCGGCTTCCCTTGGGTAAGCTGGCATCAGTACGAAAGTTTTATGTACCTGGGCGCCGGTATGATCGGGCTGCTGATCATTGTAGGACCGGCAACTGCTATCAGACATTTATTGAGGAAATCCACCAACCAATCGCCTGCCATCAAGGTATCAGTAATTCCGCTCCTTTGCTTTGTGGCAGTCATCAGCCTGTTTGCCATTACCAATGTTGTTTCATGGAATGACAAGATCCTGTTCACCATACCCATTCCGAATAAATTATTGCAGGTTGCTGATATTTTTCGAGCAAGTGCCCGTTACTTCTGGGTAGCTTATTATTTGATTCTTTTCTTTGGCATCATGATGGCTATCCAATTTGTGGGCAGGATTGTTTTCGCCGTGCCTCTTCTTATTATCGTTTTGCTGGTGCAATTGTATGATTACAAGTTGCTGTTGGGAACCGAACACATAGACAACTACCATACCTATCATCCGCCAATCCAGGAAGCTCAGTGGAGGAGACTTTTTGAAATGCATGACACGTTTATTTTCTATCCACCTTTCGAATCCACCTATTTGAAGGATACTGACTATCGATATTTCTGCTACCTCGCGGCAGACTACCACAAACCCATCGATTTAGGTTACGCAGCGAGGAGTGATAATAAATCAATTAGACAATTCGAGGAGGGGTTGAAGAGGGATATTAATCATGGTAAGATCGGCGCGAAGACCCTGTTCATCACCACTCCGAATTTTGCGGGGCGCTTCCTTGCGCTTTACCAATCAGGACTGGTAGGGCATGGCCAATTGGATGGTTATGATTTTTTTTATCCAAAAGCAATGGAGCGTGAAGACTGGTTGAGGGAATTGAGTAAGAGTACCACAAACGGGATGGATGAAAAATTAACCCTCGCGCCATTTACGCTTACACAACGTGATCATGAAAGAAATATGCCAATTGAATTGGAGCAAATTGATCGATCTTCCCTCAATATTTCAATAAGAGGCTGGTTGCCGTACGGCATGTCGAACGAAGCTACATCATACGCCATTTTGTTAAGGTCTGATCAAAATGTTGTTTTTAAATCACCCCCTGTTTGGCTCGCGCATGATTCAGCCTCCATCGGAAGGAATGGCTTGTTGGACAGCCTTGTGTTTGCTGGTACTTATTTCACCGAGGGCATTGCCCCTGGTAACTATGAGGTAGGATTGTATCTGCAGTCTGTTCAAGAACAGCAGCAAGTGGGCGCATATCAATTCTTTGGGAGCATACCAGTAGGGTACGATAATTACTTTCAGCCAATTGAGTGGAAAGGGGCCCCGTATTTGCGTGTCTGGATAGATGTCTTTGAAGAGTCTGAAACTGAGATTAAAGTAGATGGCTGGGCGTTTTTCCATGGTCAATCCAGCTTTTCGAATAGGATTGAGGTGGTGCTGAAATCCAACGACCAAATCTACCTGGTCCCTACTGATCCCAAGTTGCGTCATGATTTGACTAGCTACTTCAATAGTGATCAGAATCTTTCCACCGGCGGATTCATTTCCTTCATTTCAAAAAGAGGATTGGCAAAAGGCGACTACGATGTAGGAATACGGGTTGTCAATGAAAAGACTCACCAGGAAGGCATTCAATACACGGACCGGTCTATTTCCATTAAATAAATTTGGATACGTCCTTATTCCCTGACGTCAAGATCTTGCCACGCAGAATGGATCATCGCAAGGAAGAGATTCCTTTGCTTCAAATAGGTGAGTCGGCTGAAACGAATTGGCAGAACGCTTTCACCTTGAGACGTCAATACGCCATAAAGGCCCTCCCGGGATACTATGACCCGTCCATGATCAATTGGCTCTAGATAATCGAACCTGGTTTCAATCAAGACATTCCCATTCTTGTCCGCCAATCCCTTCAATCCATTCTGATGGATCAAAAACAACTGATCAGGCAGCCTGAGAACAGAATCATACCGCAGTTCCAATAGAATCTTCCCTTGCGAATTGATCAGGCCATACTTTCCATTCCTGGAAATGCGGGCCACCCCTCCTTCAAAGTCTTCAACCGTTTCGAAGGTGGGCTGAATGACGATTTGATCTGCCATATTGATGAAACCCCACTTGCCCAACAATTTAATCGGAGCAATTCCTCCGTGAAATTCCCCGATGGAATCATACCGGTTGGCAATGCGCAATCGGCCACGACGGTCGACAAAGCCAAACTTTCCGTCGCGTTTAATGCCGATATACCCTTCGCTTTCGCGGAAGCGGTGTTCTGCATGACCAACCATTGGCTCAGTCCGTTGGATGAGCTGCCCCTGGAAATTGATTTCTTTTTCCGTGCCATCGGGCAAACGTTCGAGAAGGTAATTTGGGTATGCTGTGAGTTCATTGTCGGTGAAATAAAGCGTGTTGCCATCGAGGGTCTTCATATAGACCAGGCTATCCATTTGCTCCAGGTAATGCTCCGTATCCAGAAGCCGGAAAGAATTCTTTTGAGGCATCATTCGCCATTGGTCTTCCAATGTAATGATCCCAAATTGGCCTTTGAACTTGACCAACACGAGGGGATTGCGTACTTCGATCAGAGAGTCATACACACAGGCGATGCGCTCAACACCGTAACGGTCGATACTTCCCCAGTAACCACGACTTTTCACAGGAAAGAATTCTCCGTTGAAAGGGCCGATCCACTCATAATCCACTAAAGTCTTTTTTATTCCGAATGTGTCGTACAAATTCCAGGAGGACTTGCCCGCCATCACCTCAAGTACACGGACAAAATTGCCCTGGGCGCACATCGAGTCATAGGCAATGGGAATTACAGCTGACTCGTCAAGTCGGACCAGACCATATTTATTATTCTTTCTGACTACGGCTTGTTGATTTTCTATTCTGCCTACATAGTCGTAAGAGGAAAGCCAGCGGGTGTGTAAGGACTCATCTACCAGCCCGGTCTTGCCATCGAGCGTGATCCTGCCAAAATCAGGGTTATCAAATGTGAGATCGTCGGCCTCCAGCGTGCTGAGTTCGTGGTATTGGGCGTCGATTATTTTCCATTCATCCGGCTTGCGTAGGGAAACCTGTCCTGGTCCTGTTATGGTAACTTCCCGGTAACCAGGTTTTATTTTCATTTCACCATTGCGGTCTATCACGCCTTGTCGCCAACCTTCGTGCACTACGGCCATGTCAAAAGAAAAATCCGAAATGTGATCGATCATGAAGTCGGTGACCCATTTTCCTTCTTCCGTGCACAGGGCGATTTTCCCGGCAAAATTTTGCACAGCATAGCGCAAACTTCCAATGGGCTGGACTTTTTGATATTGAATGGGAAGAATGCTCCTGTTGCCCTGGTCGATAATTCCATAATCATAGCGCACGCCATTCTTAATCATCACCACCGCACGAAGTCCGTTTAAAATGATCTCATCGTATGAAAAAGGTATGACCAATTTTCCCTGGAGGTCGATGCATCCATACTTGAGGGTAAAAGGATTAATAAACCTGCTGACCACTACACGATTTCCGCCGGGGTAAGTGAGGCTTTCGAATTGCGCAGGTGTGATAAATTCTTTCTTGAGATTCAACAGTCCCCAGCGCTGCTTCTGGCGGTAGCCTGTGATCTGGCCGACCACCGAAAAATTTCCATCCGACCAGCCCAACGCATCGAAGGAGGCTGGCAGGATGATACTTCCGGCTTCATCTTTCAACCCTATTTTGCCATTTTCCTCAAACCGCTGATACGTTCCGGCCCACGCAGACAAAATCGACGTGAAAAGGACCAGCGTTATAAAATATTTGTGCATGGACTTCAAAGTTATGCCTTCCCATCGAAGGGATAACTCCTCCGGATCATTTTTTTACAAGCTGTTAATTCCTAATTCATCATTTCAATTTACCTTTCCCCCATGTACGCTGACCTGCTCACCACCTTTGTCCTCTTGCTGATTACTTCGGCGGTGTGGTATACCGGCCAATTGAAAGGCGGATTTTGGGAGAAGTTGTATACCTACATACCTCCCATGATTCTGTTGTTTCTCATCCCATCGGTGTTGGGAAGTTTTTCAATCCTTCCGGGAGGTGATTCGATGGCAAGCCGGTTTGCCCTCGGTATCCTTTTGCCAATTACTTTGATCTTGATGACCATGACCATCAATTTCAGGGATATCCTGGCCCTGAGCCGCAAATCCATTCTCATTTTTCTCGCCGGAAC
>JAYVEZ010000157.1:0-5300 GCA_043773645.1 Cytophagales bacterium | reverse complement strand
TTTTCAGTAAAAGTTCTCACATCAGCAAGAAAAGCTTCCAGGCTGGCGGGCTTGTTCACAATCTTGTTGTGGTACCAGGCGGTAGCTGCATAGGTTGGGAAGTGAACGATATATGGCAAATCATCATTGGGTGGGAAGAGCAAAGTCCGCAAGTCAAACACGGCGGAGACCATCACCACTCCATTGAGGGCAATTCCATCATTCAAAAGCCGGTTCATGACACCCGCATTGCGGAAGGTGCCATAGCTTTCACCCAAAAGGTATTTGGGTGAATTCACCCTGCCGTTCTCAATCAGATATTGCTTGACGAATAAGCTGATGCTCCGGATATCCTGGTCGACTCCCCAGAAGTCTTCATACTTTGATTTGCCCACAGGAACGCTCAGCCCCGTACCAACCGGATCCATCATCACCAGGTCTGCCATGTCCAGGAGTGAATAGTCGTTGTTTACCACTCTGTAGGGTGCTGCCGGAGTGTTTTGAGGATCATTGACAAGTACCCGTTTCGGTCCCATGATACCCATGTGCAACCAGAAGGAAGACGAACCGGGGCCACCATTGTAAGAAAAGATAATGGGTCTGTTGACAGCCCCGTCCTTTGTATAACTCGTAAACCCAAAGAGAGCTATCGGGTTGTCATTTTCGTCACGAAGCTGAAGGGTGCCGGCTTTCGCCGTAAGTGGAATCACCACGCCATTGATCTTGACAGACTGTTGGGTGGTGGAAATTTCACCCTCAGGTACAGGTTTGTTTGGGTCGGATTGAGGATATGCCCTGAAAGTTGAGGCTAAAATCAGCGTGAGTACAATGAGTTTTTTCATAGGTTTCTTGGATGTCAAATCGAGATGGCTCAAAGTAGCAAAATCCAAATTATCCTGAACATCTTATTTGACACATTGCCAAGACAGCCATGCGAACGGCATTCCCGACAGGCCACGCGCAGGCATCCAACCATGATCCAAACCCTAAATGGGCTTGATCTGGCCTTTAATTGTCCTCCCAAAACCACTTCGCTTGCTACTCACTACATCATTCTTACAACTCATGTCATTAGAGTGGACTGACCCATATCCTTACGCCATCTTTGTTACGTCTTCATGCTAAAAAGGTATCTATGAAAATCCAGATTGCGACCATCGCACTTTATACCCTCCTATCCCTTGCCGCCTCTGGTCAGGATATGACCATCTCCTCCACACGACGGGGAAGCACGAAAATATCCATTGGCCACTCCTATGGCATAGGGAACTTCAACGTGGAGTCCAGGGGTAAGATCGAAATATCCGAAGATGACAAGGATGTGAAGGGCATGTCACCCGATGGCTACCTTGAAATCACTAAAACAGTTTTTGGCAGCCGGCGCTCGCTGATCATCACCCCATCGGGCAGTGGTCTTAAACGAGAATATTACGAAGGGCGCACATCGGTTGCATTCGAACCGGAAGGGCGTAAGTGGCTCATGGAAATTCTTCCTGAACTCGTGCGCACCACCACGATCGGCGCAGAAAGTCGCGTCAATCGCTACTATCGGCAAGGCGGGTCTAAGGCAGTCATTGATGAAATTGGCAGACTCGAAAGCGACTACGTAAAAGCACACTATGCCAATGCGCTCATGGACCTCAACATTCCCGTGAAAGACTATGCCACCATCACCGCCCAAGTGGGGGCTTCGATCGAGTCGGACCACTACCTCACCGAATTTCTGAAAAAGAACATGGTCAAGCTCATGCAATCTAAGGAGGCCGCAGAGGCAGTATTTGCCGCCACCCAAAAGATGGAGTCTGATCACTATAAAACAGAAGTGATCAAAGAGGGCTTGCGCATCGGGCCGGTCTCTCTGGAGAGCGTTAAGATTTTGATGACAGCAACAAGCAACATGGAGTCTGACCACTACAAAACAGAAGTCCTGACGGCCCTATTAAAACAAAATAACCTGACCGATCCCATCATCGGAGAGATCATCGCCGCCACAAAATCAATTGACTCCGACCACTACCGCACCGTGGTGCTCAACAAGGCATTGGAAAAACAAGATCTTTCAGCGGCTTCCTACCAAAAAGTACTGGAGTCTATTAAGGACATCGGATCGGATCACTATAAGACAGAAGTACTGACCCATCTGCTGAGCAATCCATTGACACCAGAGGCCCAAAGTAATTTAATAACCCTTCTGCCATCTTTTGAATCAGATCATTATGTTACTACGGTAGCCAATGAATTCCTGAAAAAACAAACCCTGTCAGAAGGGGTATTCCAAAAACTCCTGGACACCATGGGCCACCAGGGAAGTGACTACTATGATGCCAACTTCCTGCAGACCGCACTTGCGCAGCCGAATCTTACCAAACAAAACCTCATGGCAATCATACAATCCGCCGGTAACATTGATTCTGATCACTACGTAACCGAGGTGCTCGTGCAGGCTGCTCCAAAGGTGAAAGCCCTAAACGATCAGGCCTTGAAAGATGCCTACCGCTTGGCCGCCAGAAAAATAGAGTCAGAAACTTATTATGGCAGGGCTCTGAAGGCAATTGACTAGCATTCAAAGGAACAGCCCTCCGTGCCCATCCTCACCATAATTTTCATTAGCTTAAGGCTATCATGATCAGCATTCTGCCTACGCAAAAATCGATGCGCCGTTATGCCTTGTTGGTTGCGATCTGCACCACCCTGGGAATACTATTCTTCCAATTCATGCACTACAGTGCCATGGGGGTACTCCCATCGTTTCGAATGATGAGCGAAAAATACATGGCTGCTATTGTAGTGACCAATATTTTAGGATTCACCATTCTTATGCTGGACGCTCTGCTGGACAAGGCAATCCACTGGAAAACGAATTTTCTATTGCGCTTTATTAGTGGACTTGGTACACACATACTCCTCGTCATTATGTTCTTCACCCTTGCGGGGAATGGGATCTTGCACCTCAGCGGAGAGGAAATTCTTAAGCTTATCATTCTCTTCACCATTGCCATTTTCATCTACGAGATTTTCTATGGTCTCTTCTACTCATATCGCTACTATGCCGTAACGCAGGCAGAACAACTCAGGTCCGACCGGTGGCAATTGGAACTCCAGTTTGAGTCGTTGAAAAGTCAAATCAGTCCACATTATCTTTTCAATTGTCTGAACACGGTTTCATCCTTATTGTACAAAGACACGCGCGTGGCAGAAGAGTTTATCCGCAGGATGGCCGACACGTTCCGTTACGTGCTTTCCCATCAGCAGCAAAAACTCGTCACACTCCGCGAGGAGCTCGACTTCGTCAAGTCCTACTATTTCCTGCTCCAGGTGCGATATGAGTATCATCTGCAACTGGAGATAAACGTTCCGCAGAACATCCTGGAAACTTTCATCCCACCCATGACCCTTCAATTGTTGGTAGAGAATGCCGTGAAACACAATGCCATCGGCAAAGACCAACCGCTTCTGGTCTACATCTCGGCGAAAGATAATACCCACATTCATATTTCGAACACCAAGACCCATTCGGTTGTACCCACGGCTAGTTTCAAGGTGGGTTTAGACAACATTCACAAACGATATGGCTTTTTCTCATCCGAAAAAGTGATTGTTCGTGATGAAGAAAGATTTACAGTTCAGTTGCCGGTTTTGAAGAATCCCCTTGCTTCAAATTCAACGGGTCAATGAAAAAAATATTCATCCATAACCCCTATTTCAGAATTTTGGCTCCCCCGGTCTTTGGTGTTCTGGTCTACCTGATTATTCTGCTCATGAACAATGATGTGGAGCAACTGGGTTCGCTATTCAGCAACCAGGAGGTATATGTGAGTGTTGTCCTGAGTTTGATCTCGTTTGAATCCATGCGGTTGACCATCCTATTGATCGGCCATCGGGATGTCCCCTCCAGGAACAGGGCCCTTTTGCAGACGCTCATTACAACCGTTGTCAGTGTAACCCTGGTGCTTGCAGCAATATCCCAATATTACCAAAGGGTCATTGGTTTTGATATCAGTGCGCGGGAACTATTGCTCTTCGGGGCAATCTTTACCTTGACAGCGATACTATACAACACATTGTATTTTGGCAATCAATATTTGAACAGTGAGAATACATTGAGGATTGACCAGGAACGCAAATTAAGGGAGAGCCTTGAGTCAGAATTCAATTCTTTCCGTCAGGAAATTAACCCGGATTTGCTCTATGAAAGCCTAGAGGAACTTATATTGTGTCTTCACAAGAGCGCAGATACGTCTGAAGAATTGATCGATAGCCTGGCAGCCCTGTACCGGTATCAATTAATCCATCGATCAAAAGAATTTGTTTCCCTCTCCGAAGAACTTCAGGCCCTGCAACACCTGATTCGGCTCGCCAACCAAAAGCACCACCATCACATACATTGGAAAAATCATTTAACAAACGCGGAACACATTCAGGTGATGCCCGGAGCACTCATCACCGCTTTTGACAGCATCATTCGAAACACATTGATCTCAAGGGACGCCCCATTGATCCTGGAATTGGAAAATGAAGAAGGCGAATACTTTGTGCTTCACCATTTCCTGAATGATAAATTGCAATTGCACCCTGAAAGCATGCTGGCGTTCCAGCGACTCCAGCGGTCCTATTCCGTCTACAGCGACCGTCCTTTTATTCAGGTAAAGGCAGGACGCGAAAATTATATTAAATTTCCCATGATCACTGAGGATCAATCCGTAACTGAACCTGCATGAGCCTCTCGCTGAAAGTTTTGATCGTCGAAGATGAAACGCCCGCCGTGGAGAAGCTTCAACGCTACCTGGAAAGATACAGCGAAGGTATTCACGTCGAGGCGATATGCGATTCCGTTGTGAATGCAACCACTTGGCTCACGGAACATCAGTCGGCCATTGACTTGATCTTTATGGATATCCAATTGAAAGACGGGTTGAGCTTCATGATCTTCCAGCAGGTAAAGGTGATAAAGCCTGTGATATTCATTACAGCCTACAATGAATATGCGCTGGAGGCTTTCAAAGTCAATAGCATCGACTATCTACTCAAACCCGTAACCTTCCCCGACCTGAGCGCGAGTCTCCAAAAGCTTGAAAATCTCAGGGAGCAGCTTGTGATGAATGATACAAAGCTGGAAAAATTAAAATCCCTGACAGACGAAACAAAGGTTCGGAACCACAAGGGTCGTTTTATGGTGAAGGTAGGCGATCACATCCGTTCAGTTACTGCCGATCAGATCGTTTTCTTCTTTGCCGATGGCAGGGATGTTTATCTGGTAACACAACAGCTGAGGAAGTACATCATCGATTTCACGCTGGAGGCGCTGGAAGAGGTTCTGGAAC
>JAYVEZ010000156.1:0-3889 GCA_043773645.1 Cytophagales bacterium | reverse complement strand
GCCGTTGTTATCCGCACGGCATAGCGCTCCCTTAAAGATCGCATCACAGCTGCTCCAGTCAACAGCATAAGAATACCGATCCCCAATGCCAGGTCGTTGGACTGTACTGGCATCCCCTTCATCCAGTTAAGATCAGCATCGATCAGATTCGCACCCCCCGCAATGGTTAACAAAGCACCAGCAGTCAAAAGAAAGATGCCCGGGAATCGCACAGGCTGTATGATTGAAAAAGCATGCTTGGTAATTCCATCCAGGCTGTACCACTTGCTTCTTACCTGAAGCACGGAATCCGTCACCGTTACATCGCGCCCGTCCGTGTACAAGATATTTTCTGTTGTCATAAGGTTTGTGAACATTTGGTTCACCCTTGAATACGTTGAATGGCGGGAAAAGCACCGAAATGCTGACAAACACTCGACCATTGGCCTTACGACAAGCTAGTCTGCGTTCTGCGCCGACGGTTGAAAGACACCTTATATATGCATTCCTGGCTCTGCTGCGTGCTTAGAATCTTCCGAGGTTACACCAGGGTGCTATGTATCATCGTCTTCATCCTTGTTGCGCTTTGTGAATGAATCAATCAGACGCCAAACCATGAAGATGGAGAGTATGGTTAGGCCCATGCCGAAGAGAGCGCCGATAAGTTTGAGTATCATTTGATCACCAAGATGAGTTTATCGGTAACATATCTGCTTGTAAGAACAATATACACAGTTGTCGGAATTCTTTGTCTGCCGGAAAGGCACCTCCGGATTGAATAGCTCCTCCAACAAATTTCGGAGCAGGCCTTCAAACTTTTCCAAGTGTGGCCTCATATCCCCGAAGGGATTCCTTTTCATGTTAAATCCGAACTGCAGAGTTTCGTCAAAGAGGTTGGTTCGTGTCAGCAGTCCGGGAATAATCTCCAGGTCACTGCTTTTGTAATTTGCCATGTACAACAGCGCATAAAGCATTGTCTGGAAAGCTGCTTTATTTCGTTTTCCTTCGCCATTGAACAGGGATTCAATGTCCTCAAAATCAAGTTTATCTCCTCCGGTTTTGTAATCAATTACCCTGAGCACATTGCCCTTTTTGTCGAGCCGGTCGATCGTGCCCCCCAGCACTGCCTGGCCTGGGTCATGGGAAATGGGGACGTAGTACAACAACCCTTTGTGCTCCAAACCTTCCATGGTAAACGGCGCATAGGCTTTGTCATGTCGCAGGATGGCATGAACAAAACTACTGACCACTTCCCGCACAATCAGGCGTTGACCTTCGTAGACCACCGGACCGGTGCTGCCGGAAAGGTTGGCAAAATATTCAGAGATGAGTTTATCCACCGTTTGGGTCTCGTGAGCAAAGTCGCTGGGTTCGATGACATTGTTCTTGTTCTTTTCCAAAATTTCTTCGTAGAATTTTTGCATCACCTGGTGGAGTAGCAAGCCAAATGATCGCGCATTCAGGTCGTCGTCAATCTCATCCGGTTCTTTGATGCGTGCAATGTGTTTGAAATAGAACCGCAGGGGACATTCCACATAATTATTCAGCGCAGAGGGAGAGATCCCCTTGAAATTCTTACTCCCCTCATTGAGTTTCACCAGGCCCGCCCGCGCATGTTCATCTTTTGGAATTTCAATCGGGCGAATACCCGTTGGTTGAATTGCGGTATGCAATACGCGGTGTTCAAATTTCCATCCTGACTCAAACAACAACTGCTGAAGGAATCGGCTCTTCTCACCCTGACCCAGAATATCGGTCTCTGTGTTATAAAAGAGATAGACATTTTCTGCCCGTTGCAATACCCGGTAGAATAGGTAAGCATACATCGCATCCTGGTGCTCTGCCGTGGGCAATCGATACGCTTTGCGGATGGTGTAAGGTATGTAAGACGACTTATGCCCACCCGCCGGCAATGCCCCTTCGTTGAGCGAAAGCACAAAGACATTCTTGAAATCCAGGTTGCGGGTTTCGAGAACACCCATCACCTGCAGGCCCCTGAGTGGCTCACCGACAAAAGGAATTTTTTGCGAACGCACCAATTGCCGGAACAGGCGGAGGAAAGCCTTCCAGGTCTCACGCTCCTTTTTCAATGGTGGCGTTTCATCAGTCACAGCCAGTTCGGGAGTCCATACTTCACCAAGTCGGTTAATGATCTTCAAAAACTGAAGGATGTATTCTTTATCGAGGGGCGTGAGTTGAGGCAACCCACCCAGCACATACATAATGTCATGGAGATAGGTTACGACGTGTTGACTGTCTACGGGTTGAAAAATGGCGGCGAACAGGGCAGGGCCCACTTTGAGTTCCTCTGCGTAAACGGTGACTTTTTTATTGTCTACAATCTCCTTGCGGCGGGCTGTTGTCATGGCCGGATCGGACGCTACCACATACGGATGACCCAGCAATGCAAGGACATGGCGGTTATTAAATCGGTTCTCCCGCTGATTCATCTGCAACTCGGCCAGTTGTTCGACCAGGTTGAAAACGGGAGTACTTGCCAGCGGGAATCCCATCGTCACGTTCATCGTCTCTACATAACCGGCAAGCCCGTGCAGCACCGGCAACAACAATTTCTCATCGGGAAGAACCACGATGGTATCTTCGGGATTCATTCCTTGCTTAATGAGTTCACCAATCTTTTGAGCCATCAACTTTGCCTGACCTACCTGCTGGGAGGCCCCGAATATCTTCACATTTTTTGGGCTATTGAAGTTGCCAGGGATGTCTTTAGGGAAACTCTTTCCTAAAACATCATGCAATTGGTATTGTCGGAAGAAGACTCCTGCTTCTTGGGTGGTGTTGTTTACATAATAACTGTCGACATCCCAAACCACTTCGCCCTTACCGCCCTGCACATAAGCAGTAATCACCTTCTCTTCCACGGAAGTCAACGCATTGAAACCCGCAAAGATGGTCAGGCCGGAGGCTTGAATATCCAATGAACCTTCCGCCACCTGGCGTTGGAGCATGCCGCTATAGGCCAATCCGGCGGCCGTCAGTTGGGACTTGAATTCCCGATACACTGCTGGCAGTTGCTTCCAATTGTATAAGAATTGCTGTTTGTGTGCCGTGAGTTCGGTTTGGAATGGTCCCCAGAAGCTTTGCAAAAATTCAATCTGCTCTTCCGTTAAGTATTCAAATGCAGCATCCAATTCCTTTTGGTTGCTCATGTCTCGGAACACCTGCTCTGCACCCACAAGGTATTTGTCCAACTCGTCGAAATCGCGGAGCAGCATCTCACCCCAGAAATAGAATTGATCAAATGTCTCAGCGGAAGTCTTCATCATTACTTCGGAGTACGACTTGTACAGCCGATACACCAATTCGAGTTTGTCTGGAATGCGTGCAGCGGAATGCTTCGCAAATAATTCTTCGATGGTAAGGAGATTGGGTGCAAACGCCGGTTTGTCGATCAGGTGGCTCAGGTGATTGCGGAAGTAAAGTATGGCCCGTCGGTTGGGAAATACTACCGTGAGGTCCTCCAGTTTCGGGTGGTCCTTCTGAATCTTCTCCGCCAATTCAAACAAGAATTTCTTCATCCGCCAAAAAGCCCCAATTGTTTATCGTCTTTTGTCTTTGTCAACTTACTGCCTGTTTTGTGAACCGCCACCACATCGAAGTCGCGCAGGTACAGCACATAGCCTTCAACATCCTCAAACCCCATCTTCTTCATGACGTCGATGTATTCTTTTACCTGTTGTTGGTCCGATTTGGATTTCTCTCCGGTTTTGAAGTCAATAACGATCGCTTTACTATCCTTCATCAACAGTCTGTCAATCCGGTTTTCCGCACCACCGGGAATCAGAATGGGCACTTCCGTCTTCACTGTCCATTGATCCGAAAACCACGGGCCTACCATCGGATGCTCCATCAACTTTGCAAGTCGTTGGGTGAGCTCATCGCGTTCGTC
>JAYVEZ010000155.1:0-7956 GCA_043773645.1 Cytophagales bacterium | reverse complement strand
CTTCTTTGGTGCGTTGTTGAAGGGACCGCAAGAGAACTTTTTGCCTGTATTGCTCCAAGTCCGCCTGGCGTTCAAGCTGGATAAGGCCAAGGGTGGTTTGAAGCTGCTGGATTGAGTTCATCAGGGCTGCAAAAGTAGTTAATGAGTGTTGAAATTAGACGACGGACATTGATCGCTGGAGAAGTTAGCTGTTGGCTTTTGGCCTTTGGCTTTGCCCGCTGAGTTTTTCAATTTTCTTAAGCAGCAATTGCTTTTCGCCCGGAGATTGAGTTAACAAGAACGCCTCTTCAAAATATTTTTTGGCTTCCGGGAAATTTCCAAGCTGGGTATGCCATTCGCCCATCGTGGCGGGGTAGAGGTAGTAGTTCTTTAGCAATTTCTGGTCTGGAATACTTTGAAGTTCTTGAAGGGCTGCGTTGGGTCCATTGACTTCAGCGTAGGCAATCAGGCGGTTAAGGGCGATTAATGCATCGGGTTTTATTTTAAGCAGCCAGTCATACCACTGCAGAATTTTTTTCCAATCTGTTTCCCCATAACTTCTTGCCATGCAATGTTCATTGGCAATCGCTGCCTGAAGGTGGTAAGGTGAAATTGTTTCTCCCCGTGACGATTCATGGAGGTAGTAAGTTCCCTGCTGGATCAACTCTTCATTCCACTGAGTCCGGTCCTGGTCTTTGAGTTGTAATAGGTTACCGTCATCATCCACGCGGCCAGCCAGGCGTGCAGATTGAAAGCACATGAGTGCAAGCAATCCCAGGCTCTCGGGTTGCCGGGTGAGCGGATGGTCTACAAGCATTTTTCCCAGCCTGAGTGCTTCCTCTACCAGGTCTTCACGGATCAGTGAGTTATGGTGTGTTGAGTTATAACCTTCGCTGAAGATCAGGTACACGGCAGTGAGTACATTGCTGAGCCGGTATTGAAGTTCGTTCGCTGGCGGCAGGGCGAACGCGACCTTTTCTTCCCGAAAGAGTTGCTTGGCCCGGTAAAGACGCTTCGTGATGGTCTCTTCATTGGTAAGAAACCCTTTGGCGATCTCCGCAACGCTAAATCCACAAAGAGTCTTAAGGATCAGGGCGACCTGACCTTCCTCCGGTACGGAGGGATGACTACAGACAAACATCATGCGCAGTTGTTCGTCTTCGATTTCATTTTCGCGAATTAATTGATCAAGGGTCTGACTGGCTGAGTGCTCGGATTTAAGCAATGGCGAAACCTCGGCGGCAAATTCTTTGTGGTGCCGCTCCCGGCGAACTACGTCAAGGGCCTTGTTCCTTGCGGCAGTGAAGAGCCACGCAGAAGGATTTTCAGGTGTCCCATGAAACTTCCAATATTCAAGTGCTTTCAACAGTGTGTCTTGAACCACATCCTCTGCCATTTCGAGGTTGTGAGGACCAAAAATCTTTGTTAGCACCGAGATTAACTTGCCAGCCTCATGTCGAAAGAGGTGGTCGATGATGGCTTTCGGTTCGTTCACCTGATGTGTACTAAGTTATTTTGAAGGGTCGGTAGGAGAATGGATGAGGAATTCTCAAACGAAGACCTGATTGAAAAAAATCTATTTCGAACCATAAAAATAAATCAAAAAAAAGGTCTTTTGGAGGAGTTCGATCGCTTATTTATTGGCAAATAACTTCGCGGTGGCGTTCAGGAATTATGCCGAAATTCATACATTTACTAGCAATCAATCGTAACAAAACTTCCTATTCTATGAAAAAAATACTCGTCCCAACTGACTTTTCTAAAACGGCCGCGATGGCAACCGATGTAGCATTTGATATCGCAAAGAAATCCGGCGCCAGCATCATTTTGTTGCACGTTATTGAGGAAGCTACGGGCGGATCTTTCAATGTTGAAGGGCAGGTTGCTTATTCCAACATGACTGACCAATTATTTACATTGAAAATGATCGAAAAGGCCAAGGCGCAGATGTTAAAGGTCGTAAAAGATCCAAGGTACGCTGCCGTAAAGGTTGACGGTGAGTTGCGTTTGGGAAATCCCTTTCATGGAATGAGGACGATCATTGCCGAACATAAGGTCGACCTCGTGGTCATGGGTACGTCGGGAAAGAGTGGCCTTTCGGAAAGCCTGATCGGGTCCAATACTGAAAAAGTCATTCGCAATTCCCATTGTCCGGTGCTCACCGTTCAAAAGAAGCCGACAACCAGTGAGTTCAAGAGCATCGTATATGCCACGGCCATGTCTAAGGATGAAGAGGTTTTTTCACGGATTGTGAAGAAAACGCAGGGCTACTACGATTCGACCATTCACCTTGTGCGCATCAATACACCCGGCGATTTCCAGCGCGATTATGTGGTAAAAGATTACATGGAAAAATTCGCCAAATCATTGGGATTGAAAAATTTTACCATCAATATCTTCAATGACCTCACCATCGAAGAGGGGGTCATCCGGTTTGCCGATCAAATTGATGCAGACATGATCGCAATGGCTACGCATGGACGTTCAGGATTTGCGCACGTGATCGCTGGAAGTGTTGCAGAAGAAGTGGCAAGCCACTCCAAGAGACCGGTGCTCACCTTTGTGGTGAAGCATTAACTGTTCAAGAAAATTTGCCTGCCAACATCTCCCCATACCATCACACGCAGTGATGGTATGGGTATTTAGATGAACGCTTTCGAAGCCACCTCGGAAAGTTGAAGGACTATTACCAAATATTGCGCATTAGCCGCCAGGCCTCGGCCCTGGATATCAAGAGGGCATATCGCCGCCTGGCGGTGGTATTTCACCCTGATAAGAACCGTTCGGCTGAAGCGTCAACGCTCTTTCAGGAAATTAACGAGGCGCACGAGGTGCTTTCTGATCCAGAATTGCGGGAGCGCTATGACCAAATGCTTCGGCAGAATTTTGAAGTGGACATTTCGATTCCGACGCCTGCTCCGCGTCAGCACCGTGACCCGGCCTACCGGAGAAGTCATGCCCCCGGCTACAGACCGCCACCACGCCAGCCTTCAGAGCGGCTCTTGATGATGATTCATTTCCTTAAGTACTTACGCCTCATCTCCCTTGCTGGCATTGGGTGGTGCGCCATTCTGGTGTTGGATTATGTTCTTCCCCACCGGGTGTACGTGGAAAAAGTAGTATCTGAAAGCAACCGCGTCATTTCATGGCAATTCCACCACGTGCCATATGTGCTCGTCACTGACAAGGGACACCAGTTTCCAATGCCTGCTGCGGGGGTCGATTTCTTTCCAGTTGGCTCGAATGCCGAGATCATCACTTCCCGGATATTGAACTTGCTCATCAAGGTTGAAACACCTGACAAAAGCTACACGCTTGATAGCCTCGTGACCATTTATCAGAATTTCTTATTCATTCCCTTTGTTTTGCTTGTGCTTTCCAGCATTGGCCTGACGCTGAAGCAGGGTATTGAATTTCGATTCAGCTTTGCCATCGTCATACTGACGGTGATGTTCTTTAATCTTATTTTCTTGTTATTTTCGATCTTATGAAAAAGAACGATTGGAAAAGGAGGCAGGGCGTAGTTTACTCCACCGATTCAAATTTCGCTTTTCAGCATGCCGTTTCACCCGGAGCAGACACCTTGCCTGTTGCCGAACAACGGCTAACCATCTTCCTGGATAAAAATGGCAGGGCTGGAAAACAAATGTCAGTGGTTACCGGGTTTGTGGGTACTGTAAGCGATCTTGAATCCCTGACGAAAATGCTGAAAACAAAATGTGGCGTTGGCGGCTCCTGCAAAGACGGTGAAATCCTGATTCAGGGAGATGTTCGGGATAAACTTATGCAGATTCTTTCGCAAGCAGGTTATAAGAAATTAAAAATTACGAATTAAGAATTACGGGTCCTCGCAATTCTTAATTCGTAACTCTTATTTTCTAGTTTGATTTTAACTTCTTCAGCTCACCTTCATAAAAGGCCATATTTTGCTTTTGGTTATCAGGAACATTCTTGATGGCAAGTTCCCAATACTTGATGGCATTCTTCTTGTCACCCAAAGCCGTATATCCTCGTGCCAATCCTACATTGGGTGTAAACTTGTCCTCAGGATGCATCTTGGCATTGTACTGAAATACTTCCATTGCCTTTTCTTTTTGACCGGCAGCCAATAGACCTCTTGCGTATTGATGAATGGCCTGCACCGTTGTGTTCGGAATCTTGATTGCCTTGTCCATGATTAGGTCTGCATCTGCATTGCGGCCCATGGCACGGAGTACATTGGCTTTGGTGCTGAGCGCATTGAAATCCTCAGAACCACCCAGGTTTGGATTCATGGCATTGTCGGCCCATACAAGCGCCTCCTCAAGATTGATTTTATTCGTGGCACAGAATGCCGCTGCAGCGGAGAAATTACGGGAATCAAATCCTGTTGAAGAGCGCAACTCATCGCGCATTTTGGAGACGTACAAATCATTCACGTTTGGCACTTCTATTTTGAATGATATTTTCTTGTTCTCCCATTGTAAGAAGGCAATGGTTGAACTGGACTTGCGTTCATCGAAGCCGTAGGTCAGGTATTCTGTGTACGTTCCATCCTGGGGCGTTACATCAACCCGCAAAGCATCCTCCTTTTGATCGTAAAAATAACTTCCCCAGCTTGAAGTGTTCTTTGAGAAGATCCAGGTCCATGGTCCCTCTTTTGAAACACCCAGAGACAAACCATAGCTACCGGCTTTCAGATCCTTGCCTTCTATCTTGACATCATGGGAGAACTTAATAACCGTGTTCTCATTGGCACCTGCCCTCCAGGGAGCGGCCTTGGCAGAACCAAAGCCCTGGTCAATATACCCGTAGTGTACCAATTCGCCCCAAATATGTCCTTTGCGGTCATCACCGTTAGGCGCATGGACATCAGGACTGCTGTAAGTGATGCTTACCTCAACCGGGCCGATCCATTGTATAACCCTGGATTTTTGGTTGTCGCCGCTGGGCGGCTGCGAAAGTGCTTGCCCCATGACATACCCGCTAAGGCATACAAAGAGGAAGAATGTAAAGAGTTTTTTCATTTGTGAGTTAGTTTGGTTGGACTGTTAAACGGTTTTTCCAGAAAATAGGATGCAACCCAAACCGGGTGATTTATGCACTCCGCGCCTTTTGCGTGGGTTCACTTTGCGGACTTTGCATTTAAAGCTTCCGAGTTAAGGTCAGTTTTGATGGCCCGCTGATGGCCGTCATAAGAAATTCACTTAACCGCAAAGAACGCGGAGATTTTGCGCAGAGGACGCTGAGAAAACCAGAAAGAATTTTAAAGTTTATTCTTAATTGATGCTGGTACTATCACATTCAACGAAGAAGGCTGGACCTCTACCGTAAACCGGTCGGTAGCTGGATGGAATTCTCCGTCGATGTGGTAGGGGAGGTTCCCTGAGAATTCGGCTTCAAACCGTGATGCTTTTATTATTTCGACAAAAGAGGAATGTCCAATGCGACCCGTGAACATCTTCCCTATGAACCCAATCGCCTGACCCAATGGTACTTTCCGTATGAAACAAATTTCCATTTTTCCATCAATCACAGAGGCCGATGGGGCCACTCGCGCGTTGTTTCCAAACTGCGAAGAGTTCGCTATGGCAATGATGAACGATTTCCGGACACACACCGCTTTATCAAGACTTGCTTTCACCTCAAACTCTTTGAATCGACGAAACTCCTGAAGGATCAACTTGGCATAACCCAACAGTCCGCGCTTTCCATCCTTTCCAAACTTTCCAGCCACATGCGCATCAAATCCAATTCCTGAAACGTTGACGGAAACTTTATCATTGATGCGGATGGTATCCATCGTAATGGTCTTGCCAGTTTCCAACAAACTGAGTGCGGGGTGTGTTCTCAGGGGTATCTGGAGGTGGCGGGCGAGGCCATTCCCCGAACCTTTCGGAATGATACCCATTGCCACGGAAGTGTTCACCAGACCTTGTGCTACTTCATTCACGGTTCCGTCTCCACCCATGGCAAACACGCGGGTGAAACCTTCTGCCACCGCTTTCTTAGCAAGTTCTGTGGCGTGACCTTTGTGTCTGGTGTATTCGATGGTGCATTCTAGTTTGTATTTGGCGCATGCATCAATGATCCTCCCCTCAATCGACGATTGAAAGCCTGTACCTGAGTACTTGTTGATGATGAAGAATACCCTATTTTCCTCCATTCGATTTACCATCAAAGATAGAATTCGCGTATATTTCTTGCAGACTTTGCGACATTAACCTCATGACCGATTTCCCCCTGTTCAAACCGCGTAAAATAAAATTCAAAGCCTGGGATACATCGTCCAGGTTGTTGATGCGGCTGAACAGCATTGAGTGCAATAAAGGTGAGCTGATCAAGAAGGATCATATCCTGCTGCAATTTACAGGGATTGTGGACAAGAATGGTGATGAAATTTATGAAATGGATGTATTGCTCATTGCGGATCAGAAATTTGTGGTTTGTTGGGATGACGACAAGAATGGTTGGTTTTACTATTCTCTGAACAATCCTGATGACCGCCAGGTGTTTCTTGCCTCCCAGGGTGTTAAGATGGTACGCCTTGGCAACTTGTTTGAATTGGGTTGATCTATTTCCCGAGTTTTTCGTGAATATATTTTACTGCCTGGCCGATGGTCTGCATTTTTTCCGCATCGTCGTCCGGAATTTTGATGTCGAAAGTTTGTTCGAATTCCATGACCAATTCCGCATAGTCCAGTGAGTCGATGCCGAGGTCTTTCACAAAACTTGCATCGGGTGTAATTTCCGACTCAGGAATTCCAAGCTTGTCGGTGAGTATGGAGGTAATCTTCTTTTGGATGTCTGGCATGGGCGGTGATTGATAAAGGGTTAAAGTTAGGTGGAATATGGTGAAAATCAACTTGGAAAAGCTGTTGGCTTTTGGCTCTTCGCCTTTGGCTGTTTGCGGTAGATTTGGGATATTCAGTTAAGTATTGACGAGGGGCCTTTCGCTTTTGGCGGTTGGCCTTTGGCTGTTTATGGTTTATTTGGGATGTCCAACTAAGTATTGAATATCTCCCTGCCTAAAGTCAAACGTCATTCCTAACTGCGGTCTTCATACCCTCGACAATCGGCCAATAGCCAAAGGCCAAAAGCTAGCAGCCCTCAAAATCTCAGCATAAACTCCGTGCCCTCTCCCAATGTCGACTTCACTGATATCCTGCCCTCATGCACCCTCATAATCTGGCGCGAGAGGCTAAGCCCGATGCCAGAGCCGGTCTTCTTGGTGGAGAAGAAGGGGATGAATATTTTTTCTAAGGCTTCCGGATCGATGCCGGGGCCATTGTCACGGATGCTGATGATGGGCCTGCCTTTCTCGCTGGTGTAGGCACTCAATTCAATTCTCTTTTCCGTCTGTTCGTCAAAGGCCTGGATGGCGTTTTTGATCAAGTTGATCAGTACCTGTTCGATCATGTTCTTGTCTGCCAGCGCCGTGAGCTGGGGTGGATCGGTATGAACCGTGATCTCAATACCCCGATCGCTCAATTCTTTTTTGTGCAATACCGCCATTTCTTCCAGCAACGGATGGATGGCGATTTCACTCAAACGCGGTTGTGGCACCTGGGTCAGGTTGCGGAATTCTTTTACAAAACGGATTAATCCAGCACTTCGGCGACTGATGGTCTGCAGGGAAAGATGCATGTCTTCCATCTCTTCCTTTTTCATTTCGTAGGAAGCGTGCTGAAGTAGTTGCTGCAGTTCTTCTTCCACGGTGCCTGCGAGCGAAGAAATCGGTGTCACGGAATTCATGATCTCATGGGTAAGCACACGCACAAGATTTTGCCAAGCTTCCATTTCTTTTTCTTCCAGTTCGCTTTGGATGTTGCTCATCGAGATTAACTTGATCTCTTCTCCCCGCAGGGTAAGCTCGATGGCAAATACTGAAAGCTGTACGGTGTCATCACCGATCTTCAGATGAATCAATTCGCGACCCCCGGTTTTTAATTTTTGAAAAGCGTCGACGAGTGTAGGACTTGCCGAATTAAGTTCGGT
>JAYVEZ010000154.1:0-5295 GCA_043773645.1 Cytophagales bacterium | reverse complement strand
ACAGTGCATGTGTCCAGGTTGTTTTTATCCGGATTGATGGGTGTATTCATTCCAGCGTTCTTGTTCACTTCTGCGCAGCGTCACATCGATAGTTCGGTGGCGGGTATTCTCAACACCCTCTCCCCTTTGTGGACCATGATCATGGGGGTGGTTTTTTTTAAGATCCGGTTTCCCCGTGCCGCTGTGATCGGAATTCTGATTAGCCTCACGGGCACCGTTGTACTGATGGTGTCGCGGTCGGGTGGTCAATTCGCGGGTCTGAACCTTTTTGGGTTATTGATTGTGTTGGCATGCGCCTTTTATGGGCTCAACCTGAACTACATAAAATTCAATATCGCTGACCTGGGCTCCCTGACCATCACCAGCATTTCCGTAGCCCTCGTTGCACCCCTGGGTGCCGTGTATCTTTTTGGCTTCACTGACTTTACCGAAAAACTGAGCCATGTGCCAGGTGCGTGGAGTGCATTTGGATTCATCGCCTTGCTTGCCCTGATGAGTACCGCCGTAGCGGTCTCTCTGTTCAATAAGCTTGTAAAAATGACTACACCACTTTACGCGAGTTCGGTAACTTACATCATGCCCCTGGTGTCTGTGGGATGGGGAGTCATTGATGGAGAACAATTGTCCATCTTTCACTTCATAGGAATGGCAGCTATTTTGGGTGGAGTTTACCTCGCAAACAGGAAATGGAATTGAGGCGAGAAAAGAAGTTTGAATGGATCAGGTTTCAATCGTACCGATTGGCCTTCCTAATTTTACCATGAGAAGAATAGATTACCTCATTGTTGGCCAGGGCCTTGCGGGCAGCGCGCTTGCATGGGATCTGATCCAGCGAGGTAAGTCGGTGGTGGTATTCGATGAGCCAGGATCCAACCGCTCTTCCGCCATCTCGGCAGGACTTTTTAATCCCATCACCGGAAGGGTCATGACAAAAACCTGGCGAGCCGACATCCTATTTCCTTATCTGAACAATTTCTATGCTCATGCTGAGGCGGTGACGAAAAGGAAATTTTTTCACCCGCTCCCCATTTATAGGCCTTTTCTTTCGGCTGAGGAAATGCAACAATGGAAAAAAAAATCCCAATCGGAAGAAGTAAAGAATTTTTTGTTGGCATTTCACGATGCGCCTTCATTCGTTGACCTGGTCCATAATGATTTTGGTGGAATTGAAATTGCGCTGTCGGGATATTTAAATGTAACATCCTGGATGACGGCAGTTCGTGATCATCTCATTTCACTCAACTCATACAAGAGTGAACGATTTGACGAAAGTCAACTGGTAGTGGATGAAGACGTCTGCTATCAGGATTTGATTGCCGCCCAAATCATTTTTTGCAACGGGGTCTTCTGCTTACAGACCAAATGGTTTCATTGGATACCGCTGAAACCCCTGAAAGGTGAAACTCTACAGGTTAGAATTTCTATTGGCAGGGATAAGATTTTCAGTCGTGGTGTGTTTCTTGTCCCATCGACCGATGAAGAAATCTATACCGTGGGCTCCACCTACGTTCATCCACCTTTTTCGGAAGGCCCAACGCAGGCAGGACGGGATGATATGAGTCAGAAGCTTCAGGTTCTGGTAAGACCTTCCTTTGAGATCGTTCACCAAGACTGGGGTATCAGGCCCACCACACCCGACCGCAAGCCGATCCTGGGAGCACATCCTGCGAATAAAAATGTGATCATTTTCAATGGCCTTGGCACGAAAGGCGTAAGTTTAGCCCCATATTTTGCCCATCAGCTGGCCGACTGGCTGGAGGGCAAGGGTGACTTGTTAACCGAGGTCAATATTAATCGGTTCAAAGCGTTATATTCGGGGTGACGGTGATTCAATTTACGCGTATGAAGGGATGGTGCCAGGCCTTGGCAATAATTGTCGTTTTTTTCTTTTCCGCCCTGCCTGGAAAGGCCCAGCATGCCACAGATACCTATGGTAAGAACCGGATACAATACCGCACGTTCAACTGGCAGTATGTCAGTTCCGAAAATTTCGACGTGTACTATTACGATGAGCGGAGAAAGGTGGCGACCGAAGCCATTCAGTACCTGGAAACGGAATTTGATCGCATCACCGACCTGATCGGTTATCCTCCGTATTTGAAGACAAAGGTCTTCCTCTACAACTCTGTCACGGACCTGCAGCAGAGTAACATGGGGATCAATGGTCAGCAATTCAATGTGGGTGGCCAGACCGAATTCATCAAACCCTATGTGGAGATTGCACACCCTGGCACGCTGGATGAATTCAAGGAAGAACTGGTGTACAAGGTCGCAGACCTGATGGTCAATGAAATGATGTTTGGGGGGAGCCTCAAAGACATGTTTCAAAATGCGGTGCTCCTCAACTTGCCCGATTGGTTTGTGGACGGCGCGTCTTTGTATGCCGCCAAAGGATGGAATGCCGAGATGGATGATTATGTGCGTGAGTTGGTGCAAAGCAAACGCGTCAATCGGGCACTTAAACTAACAGGCCCGGAGGCGGCCATCGTGGGGCAGTCCATTTGGAATTATATCGTTGAGAAATACGGCAAGGGTAGTGTGGCGAATATTCTCAATTATACCCGGGTGATTCGCAACGAACAAAAAAGTATGTACATCACCTTGGGTATCGGGTTCAAGCAATTCATGGTTGATTGGAAACGATTTTACCTGTCAGAACAGGAGAAGGTAAGTCTAAGTTATGTGGCGCCTTCAGATTCCTCGCGCTTTACGCCCCGTCATCGGAAATCAGTCGTCTTCACCACCGTGAAGATAAGTCCGGATGGAAAAAACGTGGCCTACGCTGAGAATGATCGCGGAAAATTTACGGTCATCGTAAAATCATTGGAAAACGGCCGTGAGACCGTCATTCTTACGGGAGGAAATAAGGTTTTTAAACAGACTGTTGACATTCGCATTCCCTTGTTAAGCTGGTCCGATTCGCATACCCTTGGTGTTATCGGTGTACGCAATGGCGATTATATTTTCTGGTTGTATGATCTCAGTACCCGCAGCAAACTGCCCAGGCAGCTTGACAAGTTCAGCAACATCAGAAGTTTCGACTTTTCCGGAAATGGAAGGCTCGCGGTGATGAGTGCCGATATGGCCGGGCAAAATGACCTGTTCTTGATCAGCAGCAGGAGGGACCGGACCAAGCGGCTCACCAATGACATTTTTGATGACTTTGATCCATCATTCGTACCGAATTCAAATACCGTGGTGTTCAGCTCCAACCGCACCACGGACACCACCAATACCATCCGGAAAGACTTCACGAAAGTGCCTTCCAACTACAACCTGTTTGCTTATAATTTGGACACGACGACCAACATGGTCACGCGCATCACCAACACACTGAGCAAGGATTTCTATCCCAAGGCTGTCGATGAAAATAATTTTTACTATTTAAGTGATCAGCGCGGCATCCTGAATCTTTTCCGGTTCAATCGCCAGTCGGGTGTCTATGCACAGGTTTCCAATTTTCCTTCCAGCATCAAGGAATATGATATTGATTTTAATAACCGGACCCTGGCCGTTGTGATGAATAAAAACCTGAAAGAAGATATCTTTATTCAGCGCAACTATAACCTGGAACGCCAGATTTTTACCCCGGCCACAAGAAGAAAGGAGACTCAGCAAGCCAAAGTGCTGACAGAAAAAAGAAAAAAGGAATCGAGGCAAGGGATATCGATAAAACAACTTATCAATGAGCGGCTCCAGCAGAAACAGGATACCATCGTGAAAACTCCTGTTCCGAAAGATACCCTCAAGCCAGCTGCCGACAGCACCCGCATCAAGCAAAACAAATTGGAGGTCAATACAGAAGATTATTCCTTCGAAGAGGAGAAAGTCAAAAAGGACACAGTCATCACCCCACCCGTAACAAAAAATCTGAATACAGATGATTACAAATTCGAAGATGAGGCCGTCAAAACGCAAAAACCGACTGAAACTTTTCTGAGCCGATACATGAAGGCACGGCAGAATACCCGCATCAATGGTCCTTTTCCATACGAACCAAAATTCAGTTATGATAACTTTGTAACGAATTTTGTTATCGACCCATTGCGCGGTTGGAGTGTCCGGCTGGAAACACAGATGAATGATATTCTTGAAAACTATCGGATCTCCGGTGGGATTCAATTTGCGCTTCAAGACCTGAAAAGCGGTGATGCATGGGGTGAATTCCAATACCTCAAACACCGCATTGATTACAGCATTCGGTTTGACCGAAAGGTTATTTTCTGGAACCAGAATGATCAACTTCAAAAATATTCGTTCCAAAAAATTGAAGTGGGAGCTGCGTTGCCCATCAGCGTGCGCACCCGCCTTGCGATAAAACCATTTGGGGCTTACACAAGATATACGGACCGTGGCCCTGATCAGCAAGTATCACCAGGTCCACCTGTATTTCTCGCTGCCAAAGAGCAATTCTATGCGGGTTTCCGTGCGGAGCTCGTGTATGACAATTCAGTAACCACGGGTATGAACCTCATCGAAGGTACCCGTGGCAAATTAAACTATGTTCAATACGAAGGCCTGGGTAACAAAGGCGCAAGTTTCTCGCAAATTTCAGCGGACATTCGCCACTATCAAAAAGTCTATAAGGAGATCGTTTTTGCTTTCCGCGGATATGCGGGAACTTCCTTTGGTAATTCCCCAAAGCAATATGTGCTGGGAGGTGTGGACAACTGGATCGGCAACAAGATTAACTACGGTGGTGTGAGAAACCCCCTGTATGTGAAGTCGGGGTACAATGACAACCTCCTCTTTACGGAATTTGCCACGACCCTCCGTGGTTTTGATTATGCGACCCTGTATGGAAGTAGTGTTGCCATGGCCACCGGTGAATTTAGGCTGCCCCTCGTGCGCGCGCTGGCGGGCGGTGCGGTGACTTCTAGTTTTTTCCGGAACATGCAGTTCACTGCCTTCTATGATATTGGAACCAGTTGGACAGGTCAACCACCTATTAATTCACAGAATACCCTGCGTACGGAGCAGATCAAGCAAGGCCCCTTCCAGATCGATTTGAAACAGTATTTAAATCCCTGGTTGTATAGCTATGGTTTTGGCTTTCGCACGCTCATGCTGGGTTATTATCTGAAGTTTGACCTCGCTTGGCCAGTTGAAAACTACAAAGTAAATGACCCCCGGGTGATGGTTTCGATGGGATTTGATTTCTGATCAATGCATCGCGGCATGATTACGCCAATGGATTAATTTATCTTGCGCTTATAATTATTTTCAGATGATTAAATCAATGACCGGCTTTGGCCAGGCAACCATCAGGATTGGAGACGCTTCGATTCTGGTGGA
>JAYVEZ010000153.1:0-3258 GCA_043773645.1 Cytophagales bacterium | reverse complement strand
CAATGCAAGGTGGAGCTCACCCGAATCAATTTGTTCATACGCTGCAAGCGAAAAATCACCATAGGATGTTGGCATATTTACATCCACCCTTCTCCGAATCTGACTCTCCGCTTTCATGCGGTAGGCAATCAGGTCCTTGATCGAAACTAATTTTAGTCCATGTTTGTCGGCCACCTTTTTCAAGTCAGGCAACCGTGCCATCGAACCATCTTCATTCATGATCTCGACCAGCACCCCCGCCGGACGAAAACCAGCCAATCTCGCAAAGTCGATGGCTGCCTCCGTGTGCCCAGACCTCCTCAGCACCCCTTCGCGCTTCGCCTTGAGGGGGAAGATATGTCCAGGTTTACCAAGCTCTTCCGGCTTTGTTTCCGGGTCGGTAAGCGCCTTGATTGTCTTGAAGCGATCATGAGCAGAGATACCCGTTGTACAACCATGGCCAATTAAGTCCACAGAAACTGTGAAGGGCGTTTCAAAAGCCGCCGTGTTCTTGGCAACGACCACCATCAATTCAAGACCCAGTTCCTCACATCGATCCTCCACCAATGGTACACAGATCAATCCCCGGCCTTCCCGTGCCATGAAATTGACGATCTCCGGTGTGATGCATTCTGCGGCACAGATGAAGTCACCTTCATTTTCGCGGTCTTCATCGTCAACCACAATGATCAACTGTCCGTTCTTAATGGCCTCGATGGCCTCAGCGATGCTGTCTAATTTTATTACGTCGTTCATATTCCTAAGACTCATGTGGGCTAAAGCCCGGGTTACCTTCACCTTCGATAACCACGGCCTGAAGGCCATGGTTAGTTAATCCCTCTTTACTGGACGTTAGTCCAACTTGATTAACCCCGGCCTTAAGGTCGGGGTTACCTAGCAAAGTTTTTACTTTGGACTTTAGTCCAATAGCTCCTAACAAGAATCACGTCTCCTCCGTTCCTATTTTCCAAAAACAGTACCCAACAACGATGCCAATTCCACCTCGGCCTTTTTCAAGCCTTCATATTGCTCCCAATATTTTTCAAATTCTTCTTTGTTTCCCCCTATTTCGGATTCACGGATGTGAACAAGATTGTCCTCAATCATGCGTTGCACCACCCGGTACTTGAGGCGCAGCACATTGCTGTTCGCCATCGCGGGCAACAACTCTGCTTCCGCCGGTATGTAGATATGCTTCTTCTTCCAATTCGGACTGATCTCATGTTTTGTCATAATCAGACCGGCAATGACATTTCTTACTTCATCGCTCCCGTGCTGGATCAGGTATTGACTGTCGGGTATTTTTCCTTTCTGTAGCTGATCCCGGAACTGATGATAGACTTCACGGAAAATCGGGTTCACAAACTCCACGTCATCCAACTCGGTCAATAAAAAGTCAACCAGTTTTTGGTCTTCCAGCGATTGGTCCGCGTAGTTAAGCAAAAGCCTGATCGTTTCGCGCTCCTGGTAGTAGACTTTCTGATTGGCATCAATCGACGGCGTTACAATCTCCTGCACTTGCTCGGCGAGGGTACTGATGTCTTCTTCTTTTTTCGGTGGTTGAAGGGTGTCACGCTCTTTCTTCTTGCGTTCCTGAATCAGCAGCTTGTTGAGTTCCGTGAGAAGCACCGGTTCTGCAATCTTCAACTGCTGACTGGTCTCCTGGAGATAAACAGAACGCTTCACGGGATCGGGAATCAACGCGATGCTGTTGACAATCTCCTTGATGGATTCCGCTTTGCGAATGGGATCGTTGCCGGCCTCAGAGGCAAACAATCCGGACTTGAACGAGATAAAGTCCTGGGACTTCTGCGCCAGGAACTTCTGAAATTCCGTCGTTCCAACTTTCCTGGAATAGCTGTCCGGATCCTCACTGTCCGGCAACAGTACCACGCGAACATTGAGACCACCCTTCAGAATCAAATCAATCCCCCGGATCGCTGCTTTGATACCGGCAGCATCACCATCAAAAAGAACCGTGACATTTTCTGTGAATCGCCTGATAAGTTTGATTTGTTCTTCCGTAAGGGCTGTGCCGGAAGAAGCCACCACATTCTCAACGTCAGCCTGGTGTAAGGAGATGACATCGGTGTAGCCTTCCACAAGGAAGCAATTATCCTTTTGTCGGATCGCATTCTTGGCCTGATACAATCCGTAAAGAACATTGCTCTTATGATAGATTTCGGTTTCCGGTGAGTTGATGTACTTCGGTTGGTTCTTGTCTTTGCCCAACATCCGTGCACCAAAGGCGATTACTTTCCCCGTCAGGTTATGCACGGGAAAAATCACCCGACCACGAAAACGATCATAAGTTCTACCTTCATCATTCCTCACTGTCAGGCCGGTCTTTTCCAGCAGTTCTTTATTATAATTTTTCTTGATTGCTTCATCACTGAGGTTGTTCCATCCTTCGAGCGCATATCCCAATTCGAATTTTTGAATGGTGCGGTCGTTGAAACTGCGCTCATGAAAATAACTCAAGCCAATCCCCTTGCCTTCGTCTGAATTGAAAAGGTTCTCTTTGTAATAATCTTTTGCAAAGTTCATGAGGATATAAAGTCCTTCACGCTCGCTTTGCTGCTCGCGGAGCTCATCCGACTGCGCATCTTCTTTTATTTCAACACCATACTTCTTGGCCAGGAAGCGGATGGCTTCCAGATAACTCAGGCCCTCATGCTCCATGACGAAAGTGATGGCATCACCACCCTTGCCGCTGCTGAAGTCTTTGAAAATACCCTTGCCGGGGACAACAAAGAATGAAGCTGTCTTTTCGTTGTTAAAAGGACTCAGTGCCTTGTAATTCTGACCCGATCGCTTGAGCGAAATAAAGTCGCTGATCACGTCGACTATGTCGAGGCGGTTTTTGACTTCATCTATGGTTTCACGGCTAATCAAGGGAGTATCAGCGAATTCAGCGGGAATTTTAAACTATTGGGCTCCAAAGATAGTTATTCGGGTTAGGCATTGGGCATGAAGCATTGGGAAAAATAGGGCCGAAACCATTGGGAGTTATCAATACCAGGCGGTGGAAAGTAAATTATCAAAATCTTTGCCCATGCCAGGTGCCAAATGCCCAATCCCCGATGTCTAATACCTAAATTCGCACTTTTACGACCATGAGCATTACCAAAGACGACATTCTCAAAGCACTGTCCACAGTCAATGATCCGGACCTGAAACGTGACCTCGTGAGCCTGAACATGGTACGGGATGTCGAAGTCAAAGATGGCAACATTGCCTTCACCGTAGTCCTGACCACTCCTGCCTGCCCCCTGAAGG
>JAYVEZ010000152.1:0-5159 GCA_043773645.1 Cytophagales bacterium | reverse complement strand
GCTTCTTTGCGGATGGAGTTATGATTTGCCATATCCAACATACCAAAACCCTTGTGGGAGAATTGTCCCAAACCATGTTCATAGACAAACTGCTGAACGGTGGGCGGGGCAAAGAGTGTGAAAGGGAAAGTATAACCCCTCACTTCATATTTGATATCGGAATCGAAGAGTGGATAAATCCTGGCAAACTTCTTATGGCTTGCTGAGATCCGGTTGAGGTAGTCCTTATCGGGCACCAATTGAAATTTATAAAAGTCAGCCAATTGGGCGGGGGTGAATTTACCAGAGCTTTGCATTTGGGCGATGGTCGCATCATAAAGCAAATCCGAAAACTCGTCCGTCTCGGGAGAGATAAAACGTTTACCCGACTCGTCGTTAAAGGCGGCAGGCATTAAGACAATGGGAGAAATACATAAAAACTTCACGCTCTCAGAAACGGCGACAGGCTCTTCGTGCTCCACCACCACGGGTGACAGTTGGAGTGTACCGATCATGATTTCTTTATGATCAAAAAGGACTCCCAGAAAATAGTCGAGGAAGCCCTTGTCTGAGGTGGAGAATACAAGTGTCACCCTGGAAGAGTAAAAATGTAGTCCCTTGCGGCTGATCTTGGTCTGGCCTTTAAGTCCGGAGAAATTGAAATGCGTAAACTGTTGGAATGCAGGATTCTTGCCCGCAACCACCAGTCCTTTCACCGTTTGGGCCAGCAGGAATTGATGATGGAAGGGTACGAAGGCACCCTTATTCTTCAGCATAAAAACTATCCTGATTCTCACAATGCTTGATCAAAAGGAAAAAATATAACCAGTGACCGCAAAAAATCTGATCGTGCGGGTAGCTAAAGTACTAAAAATCAGGCTCTACCAAAGGAAGGTTGAAAGGAATATTTGATATAAGTTATAAACAATTGATAATGAGATACTTCATTGGTTAGTGTTCACTGTTGAATTAAACATTAAACCTAAAGTGCATAACGTCGCCATCTTCGACGACGTATTCTTTCCCTTCTACCGCCAGCCTGCCTGCTTCCTTAATGGCTGCCTCGGTCTTATACTTTTGATAGTCTGATATCTTGATCACTTCTGCACGGATAAATCCCTTTTCAAAGTCTGTATGGATAACTCCCGCAGCCTGAGGCGCCCTCCAGCCTCTGTGAATCGTCCAGGCACGCACTTCCTGAACGCCTGCGGTGAAGTATGTAACAAGATCCAATAGATGGTATGCAGCCCTAATGAGTTTATACAGGCCAGATTCTTTGAGTCCATATTCCTCAAGGAACGCATCCCTGTCCTCCTTGCTCTCCAACTCTGCAATTTGGGCTTCAATGGCGGCACAAACCATCACCACTTCAGCCCCTTCATCTTTGACTAAATTCTTGAGTGCAGCAACATGCTTATTGCCAGTGAGTACCGCCGTCTCCTCGACATTGGCAACATAGATCACTGGCTTGTCCGTCAGCAATTGAAGGTCTTCAATTGCCTTTCGGTCCTCGGCATCGGTCTTCACAGTCCGTGCATTCTGACCAGCCAACAGTGCACTCTGAAATAGCTGAAGCACAGCCAGTTCCTTCTTGGCTTTTGCATCTCCACTTTTAGCTGTCCGCTCAACCTTTGAAATCTTTTTTTCGACAGATTCCAGATCCCTGAGCTGGAGTTCGGTATCGATTATTTCCTTGTCGGCTACCGGGTCAACCCTTCCGTCTACGTGGATGATATTGTCATTCTCAAAACACCTGACGACGTGCGCAATCGCGTCCACCTCGCGGATGTTGGCCAGGAATTGGTTTCCGAGGCCCTCTCCTTTGGAGGCACCCTTGACCAAACCGGCGATATCCACAAACTCAAAGGAGGTTGGAACCAGTCGCTGCGGATTGACCAATCCGGCCAAAACATTCAATCGTTCATCCGGGACTGAGATAACGCCAATATTTGGTTCGATTGTACAGAAAGGAAAATTGGCAGCCTCTGCCTTGTTATTGGAAAGCGCATTGAAAAGGGTGGACTTCCCCACATTGGGCAACCCTACAATTCCACATTTTAAACCCATAGGATATTAATCTTGATGTTCTTTCTTTGGCAGGCGATGGATCGAGGGTCTTCCTTTTGATGCCATCTCACTGCAAAAAGTTCGCAAATATAAGGGTTGCTGCGGGGTTCCACATCGAACCCAAAAAATTACGTCATTCGGTTAAAGGGACTAAACCAAAAAGCCCCGCCTCCATTTGTGGAGGCAGGGCCTTTCGGTTTAGTCCAGGTGATCTAGGTTAGGTATGTAATATCAATCCCATTTAAGTTCTGAATCAACTGAAGCGGTAGGTTTTGTCTCAACGGCCACATCCAGGATAACCTCATCGCGTTCTTCACGGACGTGGTCAAATTGGGTGAAGTCAACCCCAGGCATCAATTCATTTTTTACGTGGTTCACTGTGTTATTCAATGCTCCCATGAACTTATTAAAGTCCTCCTTGTAAAGGAAGATCTTATGCTTCTCATAAGTAAATCCTTCATCATCCTTGTTGTACCGTTTCTTGCTTTCAGTAATGGTCAGGTAATAGTCATTTGATCGCGTTGACTTCACATCAAAGAAATAGGTGCGCTTTCCAGCTTTCACTTTTTCGGAGAAAATCTCGTCTCTTCCGTTCTTGTTCTCTTCCACAAATCGAAGGTTTAGGGTGTCTTGATACGTCTTGGTTCGATCGAAGATAATAGTTTCATAAATTATTGCAAACTCGTGCCAATAAAATCAGCTTTCCTGCCGTTATTTTTAGTTTATTGGCTGCAAATAATGTCCTCTTTTACAAATTCTCCCTATCGGTGAGCACAAAACTCAAAGATATCCGACCGACCGCCAGCCTGGAACTGCTCGCCAAGCAGTTGGTGGAGGGCTTTATTACAGGCCTCCATAAATCACCTTACCATGGGTTTTCTGTTGAGTTTGCGGAACACCGCCTCTACAATGAGGGCCAAAGCACACGCCACCTGGATTGGAAAGTATTCGCCCGCACCGACAGGCTCTATACCAAGCAATATGAAGAGGAGACCAACCTGCGGTGCCTGATTGTTTTGGACTGTTCTTCCTCGATGTATTATCCTGCCGAAACCCTCGGTAAAATAAGGTTCAGTGTTTACGCCATCGCTGCCCTTGCCTACTTGCTACACAAGCAACGCGATGCCGTTGGGCTGTGTCTTTTTTCCGATAAGATTGATGAGATTACCCCTGTGAAGTCGACGGGATCCCACCTCGACAAGCTCTTTACCGTATTGGAAAACGCTATTGAATCCAAAGGATCTCTAAGAAAATCTACCCGCGTTTCCAATGTACTGCACGAAGTCGCAGAAAAAATTCATAAACGTTCCCTGGTCATACTGTTTAGCGACATGTTTGACGGATCAGAAGATACCGAAGATGTTTTCAAAGCCCTCCAGCACCTGAAACACAATAAGCATGAGGTCCTGCTATTTCATGTGAGTGACCACGAAACAGAACTGGATTTCAATTTTGAGGAAAAGCCATACGAATTCGTAGACCTGGAGAGTGGCGACAAGTTAAAACTCAATCCGGCCGAAATCAGGAGCCGATATACCTCCTCTTTGGAAGAATTTTATAAAGTCCTTAGACTCAAATGCAATCAGCTCAAGATCGACTTTATCTCTGCCAATACGCAGACTGATTTCTCTACCGTGCTTCAGGCCTACCTGATCAAGCGATCGAAGATGCGATAAGTTCAAATTGTAAAATGCCGGGTGCTAAATGGGGTCGCCCAATACTCTGGTCACCCCAATGCCATGAATGCCCAATACCCGTTATGCCTGGAGTTGTTCAGCGTGAAGGCGGGCTTTCTTTACAGTGAGTTCGGCTTTGGTTTCAACATGGTCAGGGTCAGGAACGCAGCAATCTACGGGGCATACCGCGGCACATTGAGGCTCTTCGTGAAAGCCTGTACACTCCGTGCATTTTCCGGATACGATGTAATAGAATTCGTTCGAAACGGGAGCTTGAGCTGATTTAGCATCCGCGCCTTCCACTTCGGTCAATTTGGTGCCGCCAGCCCAATTCCATTCCCTTCCTCCCTCATAAATAGCGGTATTAGGGCATTCTGGTTCGCAGGCACCGCAGTTAATGCATTCATCTGTAATCTTAATCGCCATTCTATCAGTGTTTCCTCTAATTTTGGATGCAAAAATACAGCCCTTTGCACAACTGTCAAAACACGGGCAGGGCATGAAAGTTCAGACCACAATGAAGTTATCCGACAGAATTGATGCCTTTTGCAAATTGGGGATCGAACTCCAACGCCTCTCCCTCAGCGAAAGAAAGAGCTTAGCCGCAACGGCAAAGAATGAAAATCCGTGGTTTGTGGAGGACAGTGTCCTGCTTGCCATTAAAGGTGTTGAAGTGCTCTTGGAAAAAGACAGACTGGCATCCTGGGCGCAAAGCTACTCCCTCGAACCCATGCACCCATTAACCATCGGTGTGGCCATGGCAGGTAATATACCCATGGTTGGGTTTCATGATTTCCTATGTGTTCTGATCTCCGGGCATCGCTTGAAGGCCAAACCGAGTTCACAAGATACCGTGTTGCTTAAATACCTGAAGGCCAGACTGGAGGCAATCGAACCGCGTTTCAAGGACTCTATTCAATTTGCTGAAAATTTGAAAGAGGTAGACGCTATCATCGCCACCGGCAGCGACAATACAGCCAGGTACTTTGAATATTACTTCAGGAAAATTCCACACCTGATCAGGAAGAACCGGGCCTCATGCGCTGTGATCGTCGGAGAAGAGCCGGAAGAAGAATTTGTGAAGTTAGGTCAGGACGTGTTCAGCTACTTTGGGTTGGGATGCCGCAACGTATCCAAGATCTTCGTTCCCATGGAATTTGAATTCGATCACCTCATTGAAAGCTGGAAACCTTATGAGGACCTTATGAACCAACACAAGTATGCCAACAATTATGATTACCAGAAGTCAGTCTTGTTGCTGAACAAGGAGAGGTTTTATGATGGGGGGTTTGTACTCGTCAAGGAAAGTCAACAGTTCGTCTCCCCCATTGCCACCGTTTACTTCGAACGGTACCAGGATCAGCCGGAGATAAAAGAGAAATTAAAACAACTCAATTCAAAACTTCAGGTGATTGTCTCTGCGCAGGGCTGGTTCGC
>JAYVEZ010000151.1:0-3190 GCA_043773645.1 Cytophagales bacterium | reverse complement strand
TGCGGCCTTCACACCACACAGTGAATTCATTTGGGTCATTGCGCCATTGGATTTTGTCGTAGGCGGGCTTGAATGCTTTGGTTGCGGTGTAGGGAAAGTGCCAGAGGATCATGTGGTAGAAGTCGCGCCAGATAAGCTCATTGAGCCACACTTCATTTTTTTTTCAGAGCTATCTGTGCGAGTTTGCGGATGCTCACTGTGCCAAATCTCAAGTGTACGCTGAGCTGCGTGGTTCCACGTATCGCGGGAAAATTTCGTTGACGGTCATAGTGCTCCACGATCGAAGTCTTCACCACGCGCTCCGGGAAAACAGGATGTGTCTCTTCAAATCCGATTTCCTGTAATGTGGGCAATGGTAGGGGATGTATTTTCTTGAAGTGATCGAAAAATGTTTCTGTTGGATAACTTTTGAGATGGAACTTGTTCAAGGCGGCTTTCCACTTCTTGCTGTATGGAGTAAATATGGTGTAAGGCTTTCCATCGTCTTTCACCACTTCGTCCTTTTCAAAAATTACCTGATCCTTAAAAGTCTTAAATAGAATATCTTTTAGCTTTAGAATGGATTTGACTTCTTCGTCACGCTGTAGCGCATAGGGTTCGTAGTCATGGTTGGTATAGACAGCCTGAGGCTGTAGCTTTTTATAAATGTCGATGGGATTTCCATGCAGCACCCAAAGTGTGCTGCCCATTTTCTCAAGCTCATCTTTGAGCAACCGGAGGGATTGATGGATAAACTCCACCCTTTTGTCTGCCCTATCTTCCAGCTTATCGAGGATCTCAGTGTCAAAGATGAATACAGGCAGGACGTTTTTATTTTCTTTCAGCGCATGGTAAAGACCTGCGTTATCTTGAATACGAAGGTCGCGCCGGAACCAGAAGATGGTCGTGGAGCGGTCTGGACCTTTTGGTGCTTCAGGCTTGGACTTTCTTGGATCGGAGGTCATCAATTTGTTTTTCAATCAAGTCAATGGCAACCATTTTGTCAGCATACAGGCGGAGGTCGCCGGAGCGTTGGACATGCATAGCCTCTTCCAGCAGCTTAAGTCGTTGCTTTTCAAGGGTTTTGAGGGGGTCTTTTTTTAGGAAATCAAACATGCTTTTTTAACAAGGAAAAGTATAAAATGTTATCGATCATTACGATAATATTAATTTAATGTTACCTTGTTAACATTAAAGAAATGTAGGATCAATGGCAAAAGCGGTCTTGGTTTTTTTTATTTGGTTGTCCCAAATACTGGTTTCAAACGCCCAAACAACCCCGGTCCAGAACTTTGGAAATGATCCCAGGGCTTATACCCACCGCAAATCTTTTTGGACTGAATTCAATCTTGGTGGCAACCTTTCAAAGGATAAACGGTGGCAGTATCAAATTGATTATCAATATCGGCGCATGGCCGATGCGAGCTACATTCAGGGGGGGCAGACGGGTAATATATTTAAAGATCCTTTCCAGCAGGTGCTTCGTCCATGGATTCACTATTGGATTATCCCCGGCGCACTCCGTTTTTCGTTGTCACCGATTGGCTATTGGATAACCTGGACACCGAGTGCGGAGACGGCCCTTTATCCTAACAAAGATGGTGTTACAACGGGACAGAGCGTTTTTCCTGAATTCAGGATTTGCCCGCAGATTACCACGTCACAGAATTTTGGTCGCGTCTTGTTTGTCAATCGCTTTAGATACGAGTTTCGGTACCTGGGTGAAAGAAGTGCGGCCGATAATGACTTGTCGGACTTTGGGAAGGGTTTCAACTTCGCACCTACGGATGTTGGCAACCAGTCAACGAGTGCCGGGTGGTATGGCAACAACCATCAGGGGAGGTTGCGCATCCAAACCCGGTTCCAGGTTCCTCTCAACCGGAAGACTGTGACTGAAAAAACACTTTATGTGAATGTCTGGAACGAATTATTTCTTTCGATGGGACCGCATATTAAAAACAATAAGATCCTCAATCAAAACCGGCTGGTGGGGTTGTTGGGCTACCGATTCAAAGGTCAGATCCCCATAAGAATTGAAGCAGGAGTGACATACCAGACGCTATATTTATATAATATTGATTCACCTCCCACCAATGCATCGATAACGTATCAAAATGCCAATGTGGAAAACAACCTGGCATACACCATTTATTTTATCTGTGATGAGTTTCACAAACTGTTTCAAAAGAAGACAAAGGAAGTGCAGTAGGTGGTCGTGGGAAGTTAGGAGACCATCAACATTTCGATCTCCGGGTGATTAAGAATCAATTTGAACCAATGTGTATACCGCGCGGGGTTCGCAACCACATCGGCACGCAATTCTGGGAGAGAGCAAAATCTCCAGTCCTCTACCTCATTCTTGTTAATCTCAGGGGTGCCATCAAAAATTCCTGTGAACACATGATCTAATTCATGCTCAATGAGGTGATGATCCAGATCCACCTTGTACAAGAACTTAAATGCAAAGTCAGTGGGGATTTGAATTCCCATCTCCTGGAAGAGTTTCCGTTCTGTGGCGTGTGTCATGGTTTCCCCCGGGAGGGGATGGCTGCAACATGTATTTGTCCACAGTCCGCCGCTATGATATTTAGACTTTGCCCTTTTTTGAAGCAATACTTCCCGCTTTGAATTGAATAGCAAAATGGAAAACGCCCGGTGCAAGAGTCCCTTTCGATGAGCTGCGATTTTCTCCATGGCGCCGACCTCATTGTCGTGTTCATCTACAAGGATCACTTCCTCCATATCAGATCAAATTGAATTGATGCTTCAGAAAAGAATACCCAAGGATTGCAATTTTATGCCGGTTGCGTATGCGCACCCGACTTTTCAACACTTCTTCTGATGGCAATTTTTTGATTTTTCTAAAAAGAGCTTTGTAATAGAGGTAGGCGACATAGACACCCAACCGCGCACCTTTTGGAAGCTCCTTGATACCCTGGTACCCCAATTCAAAATCAATCGCAATACTCTCTTCTATTTTTTTCTTGTTGAGGTCATCAAATTTATCAACTTCAATACCCGGAAAATAAGCACGGCCCATTCCTTCAAAATCTGCATGAAGGTCGCGAAGGAAGTTTATCTTTTGGAAAGCAGATCCCAGTTTCATGGCGGCGGGTTTCAATCGCTTATATTCACTTTCATTTCCATCACAGAAAACCTGTAGACACATCAGGCCCACCACTTCGGCCGATCCGAGAATGTATTTTTCAAA
>JAYVEZ010000150.1:0-7716 GCA_043773645.1 Cytophagales bacterium | reverse complement strand
GCATCCGTTAATTAATGTTGGATTAAACATCCAAGAATTCGGATCTTTTTTACCGCAAAGTTCGCGAAGGAAATGCACACAGAGAACGCTAAAGAAAATCAAATTTACCAGCCTACTTGTATTCCTTTGCGAACCTCTGCGTGTACTTTCTCTGCGCACTCTGCGTTTAAGTGCATTTTTTTCTTAGTCAACAGACTAATATTAAATCCCTACGCGGAGTTTCTCGCCGCATTGATGATCCCAAACATACACCGTATGATCAACTTGCGATACAGCGAGTCATGCTCCTTGTCTTTCGCATTTCGCAAGCTCATGAGCGCAAATTGTTGAACGGTTATCAAAGGCAACACGATCCTTTCCCGCAAACGAATCGATTCCCGTATCTGTGGATTGTTTTCCATCAATTCCGGCATGTCAGCCAATTCAAGGATCATCTTCTTCGACAATTCAAATTCCCTGAACATCTTCTTCCAAAACTCACCAAACTCAGGGTCTTTCTCCAGGTAGGCAGTCGCAGGATAAAAGCTCTTGGTGAGTGACATCATACTGTTGCCAATGAGGGTGCGGAAGAAAAGTGAATGCAGGTACAAAGACTGTAATTCATTCCAGCGGCCTTGGGTCTTTAACTCCTGCAGGGCACTGCCCACCCCATAAAACCCGGGAATATTCTGTTTCATCTGTGCCCATGAACCCACAAAAGGAATTGCACGTAAGTCCTCAAACTTAAGCCCTTCTCCACCCGACCGCTTCACTGGCCGTGAACCAATATTCGTATCTCCAAAGAATGGCAATGGGGTAATTTTTTCCAGATAAGGAACAAACTTGGGATCAAGTTTTAGATCCAGGTATGCACGGTGGCTCGCTTCGGCCAACTGATCCAGAAGACCTTTGTCCTCATTTGACAATTGAGATGGATGTCCGAAGACCTTGCCCTCCAATCCTGCTGAAAGAAGTTGCTCCAGATTATACTGGCACGAAGCCACCTTCCCAAAATTTGAACTGATGGTTTGACCTTGGACGGTCACTTGCACTTCGTTGTTCTCAATGGTTTCTCCCAGGGATGCATAGAAGTCGTGCGTATTGCCGCCGCCGCGCGCAGGAGGACCACCCCGGCCATCAAAGAAAAGTGCTGCAATGCCATACCGGCGTGACACTTCCGTGAGCGCCTCTTTGGCACGGAAGATGGACCAGTTGGCACGCAGGTACCCGCCATCCTTGGTTCCGTCAGAAAAGCCCAGCATGATGGTTTGTTTATTGTCTCGCTGCGCAAGGTGCTTTCGATACTCGGGAATCTTGTAGATCTCTTCCATAATGACCTGTGCATGGGCAAGGTCTTCAATGGTTTCAAACAGCGGAACGATGTCCAACGCCAGCACACCATGTTGCGTCACGAGCCATTTCGATAATTGGTAAACCTGGATGATGTGAAAGGCGCTGGAACAATTGCTGATGACATACCGATGACATCCCTGCGGACCATTCTGCTGCTGTATGGTTTTGATGGCCGTGAAACTTGAAATGGTTTCAGCAATCACAGGGTCATCTGATGAAAGGGAAGAAGGATTGACCTCAATCTTCAGCAAAGTCTCCAATTTCATGTGATCAGTCCCTTGACCAAAGACTTCATCCAGCTTTAAACTTTTGGCCAATATGCTTTTCACTACTACCTCGTGCTTCCTGCCATCTTGCCGGATGTCCAGGGAGGTAAAATGAAATCCAAATATTTTAGCCTTCAGGATGAACTGCTCCAGCAAGTCAAGAAAAAGACCTCCGTGACGTTCGATGAGAATTCGACGGGCTTCATCTAAGTCCTGCAGGAAATCACCCGGACCATTGTACTGCTCTCCGCCACCATATAGTGTGGCGTACAATTTCTTCTCAATGGCATGGATGATAGGCTCTACTCCTTCGAATGTAAATCGGCGTTTTAGAATCCGTATGTCCTGATAATAATTGCGAAGAATCCCCTGGCGCAGACGTGCGGAGACCTGAAGGGTGATGGCCGTGGTCACAAATGGATTTCCGTCGCGGTCACCGCCTGGCCAGAAGCCAATGGCAATGAGGCGATCGTTTGTCCAATCTTCCAGCGACATCTTAAGTCCTTGCATCAATTGATGCACAATGGATGGAGCGGCAGGATAAAATATGTTTTCCAGGTACCAGCACAGGCTGACTGCCTCGTCGAATGGCGTTGGTTTTTGTTTGTTGATGAATCCCGTTTTTCCGAGTTGTTGCAACAACAGGTTGATTTGCTGCAAGTCATTTTTCCGGATTGCCATTTCAAGATCGGTATGAATGGCCAGCACATGGCCCGGGTAAAACTGGGTAGGGTGCGCGGTAAGTACCACCCGGATGGAAAAGTTCGCCACACTTTTCTTCAATTCCTCCAATTTGCCATCGGCCTCCGCCCGGAGAAGCAACGCCGGTACCGAACCCTTTCCCCGGATGTCATTGATTTGTTCATAAGACGAATCTTCAATCGAGTCAAAGAGAACAACTTGACGTTCGATGTACTGGATGACCCTGAAGAGAAAATCAAATTTCTCCTGAGACGAGCTGTCGGGAGAATAATCATCGAAAAATTTTGCCATGATCTCATCCGGACGAAGGCCCGCTTCAAATCCGCGCTCACAAACTTGCTGCAGTAACGGAAGGAAGTTGCCAGTCTGAGAAATATTCTGAAAAGGCAGGTTGAGAAACAGGCTGTTGTAAATCGAAAACCTGGCAGTAACAATCGAATTGAATGGGTTCACTGTACTATAATTTATGTGCCACCTGGTTAAAGATCATTTTATGGAAATCAATTTCCAATTCTCTCAGGAATAATGGCTTTTTTAGGGTAAAAAGCGACTTTGAAAATTTAGATTTTATTCAATTGCTATATTGTTCCAAGTAGGGTAAATTTTGGTTGCTTTTAACCTAACAGACATTTATGCGGAATCTTTGCGCTCCCCTATTCTTGGTGATATTGCTTTCCTCCTGTCTTGGTTACAAAGAGTTGCCCGTTGAATACGATTACAGCTACCGCGGCAATTTCAAAAAGTACCGCACCTTCGAGATCATGCGCCCCACAGGAAGTATGGTAGACTCAAGCATGGTAAATTCCGTTATCGAAAAATCCATAGTTTCCCGAATGCGCTTTCTAGGCTATAAGCAATCCGAGCACCGCCCCCACCTCATCATCGCATTTAAAATGTATAACGACAGCCTTAAGTTTAATGGCTACAACCAACCGGACATTGAAGAGTGGGTGAAGTCACAAAATCAAAGCCTCAACTACGACAAGCAGAAGTTCAATTTGAAATCAGGGACGCTGTTGATTCAGTTCTTTGACCGTCGTCAAAACAGGTCTATCTGGCAAGGCTATGCCACCACCAACTACGGTGGCATTGATTTCAACAACAACCGCCATTTGAAGAATGCTGTGATCTCCATCCTTGACAAGTACAGGTTCTGGGCTGACGGCTTCATTGAAGGCACATCCACCGTGGACGAAAAAGGGCTTTAAGTACCTTAAATTGTTGTCGTACAGGGTTTTTCTTTCCCAAATTAATTCTACCTTTGCCCACCCAAAATAGCGCCTGTTTAGGCAGGAACGCGTTTTAGGAAGGTATTGCCCGATGGTGTAATTGGCAACACGCTTGATTTTGATTCAAGAAAGTCCAGGTTCGAGCCCTGGTCGGGCAACAAGACGAATCCCGCTTGGCGGGATTTTTAATTCATCGCATGGCAGTAAAGATATTTTCGGGTCGCGCTACCACCTACCTGGCTGAGAAAATCGCCCAGGCCTACGGTGAGTCTTTGGGCGAAGTGAACTATCAGCAGTTCAGTGACGGTGAAATGTCACCCTTCTTAAAAGAATCCGTACGCGGCCACGATGTCTTTATCGTGCAGTCAACCTTTGCGCCGGCTGACAATTTCATGGAATTGCTCCTGATGATCGACGCCGCCAAACGCGCCAGTGCTGAGAACGTCAATGTTGTTATCCCCTATTTTGGCTATGCCCGGCAAGACCGCAAGGACAAACCCCGTGTAGCCATTGCTGCCAAAATGATCGCCAACCTGATCTCAGCGGCCGGCGCCAACCGCATTATGACCTGCGACCTCCATGCAGATCAGATACAAGGTTTCTTCGATATCCCGGTAGACCACCTGGATGGTGCTTATATTTTCATACCGTACCTGAAGTCACTGGGCCTGGAGAACATCATGTTCGCCACCCCGGACGTCGGAGGTATCAAACGCGCAAGAAGTTTCGCCAAATACTTTACAGCCGATCTGGCTGTCTGCGATAAGTACCGCAAAGAAGCCAACAAGGTGGAATCGATGCGCCTCATTGGCGAAGTGGAAGGCAAGGACGTGGTACTGGTAGATGACCTGGTGGATACTGCCGGAACGATCTGCAAAGCTGCGGCCCTGTTGAAAGAGCATGGCGCAAGGTCCGTCAGGGCGGTATGCACCCATCCCGTATTGAGCGGCAACGCTTATGAGAATATTGAGTCTTCCAACCTGGAAGAACTCGTTGTAACCGATACCATCCCACTGAAGCAACAGACCAGCAAAATAAAAGTACTCACTGTTTCCAATCTATTCGCGAAAGCCATTCGCAAGATTCATGACCATGAATCGATCAGTTCATTATTTATCAAGTTGTAATCATTTCCTAAACTAAACCAATAAACAATCATGAAAACTGTTGAGATTATAGGGTATCGAAGAGCAAATCTCGGCAAGACGGATGCTGAAAATATCCGCCAGGCAGGCCACGTTCCTTGTGTACTTTACGGAGGCGGTGAGCAGATTCACTTCACCTCGCCGGTCATTTTATTCCGCGACATCGTGTACACCAACGAGGCTCACTTTGTACACCTGAACATTGAGGGTGAAGAGTGTCAGGCCATCCTGCAAGAGGCACAATTCCATCCGGTAAGTGAGATCATCCTGCACGCTGACTTTTTACGCATCAGCGAAGACCGCAAGATTAAAATGGACATCCCCACCCGCCTTGTGGGCCAGGCTCCTGGTGTGGCGAAAGGTGGCACATTGGTGCGCAAGAAAGCTTCATTGAAAGTGATGGCCTTCCCCAAGCACATGCCCGATCACATTGACGTTGACTGCTCTGCACTGGACTTTCACCACGCTGTGAAAGTGGGTGACATCAAGATGGAGAATCTTTTGTTCGTCGATCCGCATCAATCATCCATTGCCGTGGTAGAAGTACCCCGCGCTGCTAAAATGGCTGCTGAAGATGCTGCAAAAGCTGCTGAAACAGCAACGACCGCCGCTGCTACTCCAGCTGCTGAAGGCGCTGCTCCTGCCGCAGGTGCTGCTGCTCCCGCTGCGGATGCAAAGAAAGGCGAAGCTCCAAAGAAGGACGAAGGGAAGAAGAAGTAACCTCACCCCTGGCCCCTCTCCTAGGAGGAGAGGGGAACCTCAACCTGACCCTCTCCTAAGAGGAGAAGGCAAAGAGAGGGAAATTGAATCCCGTCTGCTATTTTGCAGGCGGGATTTTTATTAACCTCACCCTGGCCCTCTCCTAAGAGGAGAGGGAAAATGTTAATCGAAGTATGAAGTACCTTATCGCAGGCTTGGGAAATATCGGGCCGGAGTACGAACTGACCCGACACAACATCGGGTTTCTCACCTTAGACCGTCTTGCCGATAATTATAAAATTGATTTTTCAACCGGACGGCTGGCAGACAAAGCCGAACTCAAGTACAAGGGTCGGCAAATCCATCTGATTAAACCCAATACGTTCATGAACCTGAGTGGGAAGGCTGTTGCCTATTGGCTTCAAGAACTCAAGGTCCCCAAAGAAAACCTGCTGGTGGTCGTGGATGATATTGCACTCCCCTTCGGCACCCAACGACTCCGGGCCAAAGGAAGGGCTGCGGGACACAATGGACTAAAGAATATTGAAGAAATTCTCGGCGGCCAGAATTATGCACGCCTTCGCATGGGCATCGGCGCTGAGTTTTCCAAAGGCCAGCAAGTAGATTATGTGCTGAGTAATTTTGAACAAAAAGAGCTGAAAGTATTGCCGACCGCAATGGACAAGGCTATTGAAACGGTTCTGTCGTTCTGCACGATTGGGATTGAAAGAACGATGAATGTTTTCAACACCTAACCGGTTTGTTGGTTGTTCTTTGATGGTTGCTCGTGGAGCGCAGCATTGACGAACAACGAACAACCAATACCCAACAACAATTCCCCTACTGCGAGTTTGCAATTTTCCGGTACACTTCCTTCTCAAACAACTTATAAAAGTTATACGACTCCCGGTCGTTGAAGGGAAAGAATTGAGTAAAGTATACCATGGCGATCTTGTTCTTCACATCCAGCGTATAGTATGAATTGGCTGCCCCAGCCCAATACACCGAATTCATGGGGCGCACTTTTTCATTCTTGTTTGTTTCAATGGCCCAGGCAAGCCCCCAACGGTCTTCCATGTCAGCATGTCCTCCGAAGAGCGAATCAGGATCAGCCGCTACTTCATAATGAAGCTTTACGCCGGCCGGCAGATTGTCTTTCAACATTAACTCTACTGTTTCCCGTTTCAATATCCGCACACCATTTGATTCACCATCATTGAGCATGCAGTGTAAAAATTTGAGGTAGTCATTTGGTGAACTGAAGAGGCCACCACCTGCACTAAAAACGGTAGTTGGCTTTTCAGGAAGGCGAGGATACTCTTTGATTGCACCGGTTGAATCCCGGCTACCCCAGGAAACAATTCTATCCTGCATCGAGGCAGGGACGTTGAACCAGGTGCTTTCCATCTTCAATGGACCGGTAACATTTTCCCGCAGGTAAGTTTCAAGATCCTTGCCAGTAACTTTTTCAATGGTGCGCCCTACCCAATCTGTGCTGGTGCCATAGTTCCAACCCGTTCCCGGTTTGAAAATGCGCGGATTGTCGGTGTACTCCCAATGGTCAGGTTTGAAACTGCTTAAACGGGAAGATGTAAACGTGTAAGCGAATCCCGAAGTATGTGTCAATAACTGACGCAACGTGATTGGATCTGAATTGGGCACGAGGGTACCTGTCTCATCAAGAATGGGAATGGCTGCCATCTCCGGCATCAACGTATTGAGTGGATCATCCAGGGTAAGTTTCCCTTGCTCCACCAATTGCATGGCAGCAACAGAAGCAATGGCCTTGGTCATGGAATAAATACGAAAAATGTTATCGGCATTGACAGTGTCCTTACCTCCCCACACCGAAGGTCCAAAGGCATAAAAATGAGTTGTCCCTTTGTCGTCAATAGTTCCCATGATCGCGGAGGGAATCGTTCCAGCACTAAAATAGGTTTGTAAGGGATCGGGCTTGTCCTTTTGACATTGCGGGAGCGTCAGCAGGAGTGCAATGCATGCAAGAGGTATTTGAAATCGTCTCATCGGGATTATTGATTTGATCTTACGGTTGTCTTTCGCAAGCATTAAATTAAAGGTACAGAAGAATTCACGAAAAAAGGCCGCTATTGCTGGCGGCCTTTGTCCTTTCAATATGATTGATATTTATGGCTTCGTGACAATATTTCCATCGAGGATTACCGCTGTTTGCGCTAACGCCCTGCCGTTCAGCGATGCGCCCGTTCGGAGGGTAATACCGGTGGACGACAGAATGATCCCTTCAAAATGTGCCGTTGTTCCAATGGTTACCTCGCCGGCTACCTGCCAGAAGATATTTTTGGCCTGGGCGCCTCCACTCAAAAT
>JAYVEZ010000149.1:0-18672 GCA_043773645.1 Cytophagales bacterium | reverse complement strand
ACTGCTTGGCACCTGAATTTTTATGTACCCGTTGCAGTCATGATGCGGGGCAATAAATCGAACCACATGGCAAGTGAATCAGTCCTTCCGCCATCGGTTCAAATGGACGCTGAATCTAAAAAAGAGGAGGCCGAGGTGGTTTCGGATTATGTAACAACACTTCAAACTTCCCTGAATACAGAGTTCGATATTGCGCTCCCGTATACGGTTCCTTCATCCAATCAACCCACATTGGTTGACATTCGCAATTATGAGATGAAGGCGGAGTATCAATATGCAGCGGCTCCCAAATTGGACCTTGATGCTTTTCTCATAGCGAAAGCCATTGGATGGGAAGACTTTAGCCTGCTGCCTGGAGAAGCCAACATCTTCTTTGAAGGAACATTTGTTGGCAAGACATTCATTGATCCAAACTCCATTAAGGATACCCTGTCTGTGTCCCTCGGCCGTGACAAAAGAATCGTAGTGAAAAGAGAGAAAGTGAAAGACTTTACTTCGCGCAAAGCCATCGGAGCGAATATTCGGGAGACCTATGCTTACGAGCTCTCAGTGCGAAACACAAAACAGGAACCCCTGAAAATTGTTGTTGAAGACCAGGTGCCGGTCTCCCAGAATAGCCAGATCGAAGTCACCACCCTCGACACGGGAGGAGCAGTGTACGACAAGGACTCAGGCAAACTTACCTGGACATGGACACTGCAACCGAATGAGACTAAAAAGGTGGTGTTCAAATTTGAGGTGAAGTATCCGAAGGATAAACCGATCAGCGGATTGTAGTTCAAATGCTAGCCACAGATTGCACAGATTTGCACAGATTAATCCGTGGTAATCTGTGCAATCTGTGGCAAGAATTTAATGTTTGGTTTTTTTCTGATCGCCGCTTTTCTATTTTTATGGATGATCATTAGAATTCTCCGTGGTTTTCTCCTGGCCTTGATGCCCTTCCTGGCGTCGGCACAGGTCATCAACACGGCCACCATGGATACAACGGCTTCCACTGTAATTGGCCACGTAGGTATTGGCGGATACGTTGACTCTTACTATGGCTATAATTTCAACAAGCCCGCAGATGGCGTTAATCCTTACTTTGTTTCTTCTGCCCGCCACAATGAACTGACGATTAATCTGGCCTATGTGGATGTTCGATACCGGTCTACCTACATGCGGGCCCGCTTTGTGCCAGGCTTTGGTACGTACATGGACGCGAATTATAAACACGAACCAGGTTCGCTCAAGAACATGGTGGAAGCCAACGTGGGCATACTGGTTTGGGAAAAGAAAAAGATTTGGCTGGATGTGGGCGTGCTGGGTTCACCGTATACCAATGAGAGTGCAATCTCCAAAGATCACCTCATGTATACACGTTCCTTTGCTCCTGAAAATGTCCCGTACTATGTCACAGGTGCAAAATTGACCGTGCCCATCAGCCCCAAAATCAATACATACTTCTATGTTATCAACGGATGGCAGGTCATACAGGATAACAACACTGGAAAATCCATCGCCACGCAATTCGAATACAGGCCCAACAAGACCATGTTGTTTAACTGGAACACCTACATCGGTGACGAAAGATCCTCCCTGCATACTGACTTTCGCATGCGCTATTTCAATGACTTTTATTGGATTTACAATCGAGGCGGAAAATTTTCAGCTACCTCAGATTTCTATTTTGGATATCAACAACGGAATGGGGCCTCGACCGCATCCTGGTGGCAGGCTAATTTTATCGGCAGCTATGCGTTCACCAAAGTCGTTTCATTGTCCGGACGGATTGAACATTTCTATGATCCGGAAGGCGTGAACATAACCCCCGTCACGGGTTTGCAGGGACTCAAGGCCTCCAGCGTGGGTGCATGTGTCAATTTTAAAATGCATAAACTGGCACTCCTTCGTTTTGAAGCGAGAAGATTTTTCTCCGAAGAGAATGTGTACCTGGATCCCAACCAGAATCCCACCAACGGTAGCACCTTATTGATTGGCAGTTTGACGGCTTGGTTCTGAGTTGTCCTTCCACCGTGCAAAGACGCCTTCTTTCAGCGAATAGGAGGAAACGCGGATTCGTTTGAAAGAATACTTGTCCATCAGGTATTTCACCAGACAACTGGCCACCACAATCATATCCACGCGCATTTCGATCATGCCGGGGATTTGCATTCGCTCCGAGCGGTTTTTAGAAATTAATTCTTTGTGAATGATAAAGAAATCAGGGACAGAGAGCGGCGTCTCCGGTGAATCCATCCCAATGCTGATCCGTTTGCGAATACAGTAAATCTCACTGAGTGTATCAAAGGTTCCGGATGAACCAGCCAGGGTCTGGGGTACAAAATGCTTCATAGCTTCGGCCAATGGCTTCAACTGATTTTCAAAGTATGCTTCCAATTGATGAATTTCTTCTATAAGAATGGGTTCGTGCTTGTGGTACAATTCCAACAGTCGTTGGCCGCCCATTTCAAAACTGCGTTTCCAATAAATCATTTCACGGTCGGCAATAATAAACTCGACGCTGCCACCGCCAATGTCAACGATCAAGGATTTTTCCAGGCCTAAATCCAGGGCGGATCGTACTCCATAATAAATGTATTCCGCCTCTTCTTCACCTGAGATCAATTTCAGGTCGATTCCTGTTTCGCGGTGAAATCGTTCTATGACCTCTTTGCCATTGCGGGCACTGCGTAAGGCACTGGTGCCAAATCCCATAGCCTTGTGGACTTGCCACTTTTCCAGTAGCACAGCAAAATTGCGGAGGCACATCAGTCCCCGCTGGATGGCTTCCTCTGTGATGAAGCCCTGATTGATGCCACCCATGCCGAGCTTTACGGGCACCTTTTCCCGATAGAGGATTTGCAATTGACCTTCCCTCCACGCGGCAACAAGCAAATGAAAAGTGTTGGTGCCCATGTCTATAATGGCAATTCTTTCTTTCATACGGAGTGTGTACCAGGCAGCATATTTCTACGTCGGGCAAGTTAGCATATCGGTTTAAACAATAATATATTTGGATGACAACCGGAAAGCATGAGTCAATCCAAAGGCCCTCGTACAGACAAATTCAAAGAACTCGACCGCAAGAACCAAGAGGCATTGATGGGCGGAGGCGAGAAGCGCATCGCGCAGCAACATGCCAAAGGAAAACTAACAGCCCGGGAACGGGTGCTATTACTGTTGGATGAAGGCTCTTTTGAAGAACTTGGAAAATTTGTGCTGCACCGCGGCAAAGACTTTGGTCTGGACAAAGAGTACTACCTGGGAGATGGCGTGGTGACTGGCTATGGCACCATCGACGGAAGGCTGGTCTATGTCTTCTCCCAGGATTTCACCGTGTTTGGCGGCTCCCTTTCAGAAACACATGCTGAAAAAATTGTGAAAATCATGGACCTCGCCATGAAGAATGGTGCACCCGTCATTGGACTCAATGATTCGGGTGGTGCGCGGATTCAGGAAGGAGTCGTCTCGCTGGGTGGTTACGCAGATATTTTTTACAGGAATGTCATGGCATCTGGGGTTGTACCTCAGATTTCAGCGATCCTGGGCCCATGTGCGGGAGGCGCAGTGTATTCTCCGGCCATGACTGACTTTATTTTTATGGTTGAAAACACTTCATTCATGTTTGTTACTGGCCCGAATGTGGTGAAAACAGTGACGCACGAAAATGTGACAGCCGAAGAATTGGGTGGCGCTTCTACCCACAGTACCAAAAGCGGCGTTACACATTTTGCCTGTGCGAATGAGGCTGAGTGCATTTCACAAATCAAGAGATTATTTAGTTTTATTCCACAAAATTGTGAAGATCCCGCACCGCGGTTGTCTTACAGCGTGGGTGATGAAAAGAGGCCAGGCCTGAACGACATCGTTCCTTCAAATCCGAATCAGCCTTATGACATGAGGGAAGTGATTAACGGAACAGTAGACGATGGAAGTTTTTTCGAGGTTCATAAAAACTTTGCAGAAAACATGGTTGTAGGTTTTGCACGCCTTGCAGGCCGAAGCATTGGTATCGTGGGCAATCAACCCGCTTCCCTTGCCGGTGTGCTGGACATTGATGCCAGCGTGAAAGGAGCAAGGTTCGTTAGGTTCTGCGACAGTTTTAACATACCCCTGTTGGTGTTGGAAGATGTTCCTGGATTTTTGCCGGGCACCGATCAGGAATGGAATGGGATTATCGTCAATGGGGCGAAGTTGTTGTATGCTTTTTCGGAAGCCACCGTACCAAGGGTGACGGTTATTACCCGCAAAGCGTATGGAGGCGCCTATGATGTGATGAACTCAAAGCACATCGGTGCGGATATGAATTATGCCTGGCCTTCGGCGGAGATAGCGGTGATGGGAGCGAAAGGCGCCGCCGAAATAATTTTCAAGAAGGAAATTTCAGAAGCATCTGATCCGGAGGCCAAGCTCGCCGAAAAAGTGGATACCTACACACACAAGTTTGCGAACCCATATAAAGCGGCCCACCGGGGATACATCGATGAAGTGATTTACCCCGAGCAGACCCGGGAAAAACTCATCCGGGCATTTCAAATGCTGGAGAACAAAGTGGCGGTCCTGCCGAAGAAGAAGCACGGGAATATTCCGTTGTAAAACATTAGAGTGCTCTTAAACTATTTTCGAGGTCTCTTAAGATTCTCAAGGGCTGCCTTACTTCCCTGGGCTGCGGCCAGTCGCCACAACCTGTCTGCCTCCACTTTGTCGGTAGGTACACCGCGGCCGTTGGAGTACATCGACCCCAGATTGTTTTGTGCCTCTGCATTGCCCTGATCAGCCGCTTTGCGATACCACTTGATAGCCTCAGCATAGTCCCGTTTCACGGAGCGTCCGTACTGATACATGTAACCCAAATTGCTTTGCGCATAGGCATTGCCCTGGAAGGCAGCCTTGGTAAACAATTTGAATGCTTCGTCGTCGTCTTTGGAAACACCTCGACTGTTCAGGTACAAATAGCCTAAACTTGTTTGTGCATCGGAATTCCCGAGGTCGGCGGCTTTGCGAAACCATTTCACGGCCTCTGCATCATCCTTGGTAACGCCCACGCCATTCATATACATCCATCCCAGGCTGTTTTGCCCGGGCGCATTCCCCTGGTCCGCTGCTTTGCGATACCAGTTGACTGCCTCTGCGTCATCCTTGGCGACACCGAGTCCATTCTGATACATACGTCCCAAATTGCCTTGTGCATAGGCATTCCCCTGCTCGGCTGATTTGCGATACAACTTAACAGCCTCCACCACATCTTTGGTGACTCCCAGTCCATTCTCAAACATCCAGCCAAGGCTGTTTAGCGCCCAGGGATTTTTTTGGTCTGCTGATTTTCGAATCCACTTAACGGCTTCAGCTTCATCTTTGGCCGTTCCCTGACCCCTCGCGTACATCCAGGCCAAATTGACCTGCCCGTCTGAGTTACCTTGCTCTGCCGACTTTAGATACCAGCGAAAAGCCTCGGTCTCGTCTTTGATGACTTCGATACCGTTGGCATACATCCAACCCAAACTATTTTGCGCGGCGGCGTTACCCGCTTCGGCTGCTTTTCTATACAAAGTCAGTGCTTCAGCGTAATTCTTCAAGTTGTAAAACTTAGCTCCATTGATGAACCATTGTTCAGGCGTTTCAGTGTTGTCTGAATTGATTGAATGGTTATCGGCAGCTTTTTTTTCAACCCCCGCAGATTCCTTTTTGTCAAAGTAAAAATCTCCTCCGATGGAATTGTCCACGACGGAGGGTAACTGCTTTCCTAGCGACTCGGTGTTTACCTCCTGCTTGACCTTTCTGAATACTTCATCGATATTCAGGTTGGGTTCATTGATATATTTCAGCAATTTGGAAGTAAATAGTCCATTTTTCCCCGTTCCGTCTGAGGCCAGTGTTCCCGGCTGGGTAGCGAAGACAACGATTGAACCCTTGGGAGGCTCTACAGCTCCCAATCCCTTCACAATATCGCGGCTGAAGCTTGGGAACGAATTCGTTCGGCACGCATCTACAAGGAAAATGTTCAGGTTATTGTTGGATGAATTCAACACCGACAAAAAGGAATTCATCTTTACACATTGATCCTCCATATCGCCGGGGATTTGTAAATTGGCCGCTGCGGGTATGAGATAGTTTTCCCCCTCATATTGTGTTCCATGTCCGGCATAATAAATTATTCCAACCGCCCCGGTCTGATTGCGCATGGTGTTGTAGTAGCGGCTAACGGCCTCCTTGATTTCATTTTTCGTCTTTGGATCGTAAAGTGCCTCGACGCGGAAACCTTTTGACTCCAATGTTTTCGCCATGTCAGACGCATCGTTGAGCGAGTGGCGCAAAGGAGGGACGTTCACATAATTCTGGACGCCAATAACCAGGGCAATTCTTTTTTCCTGCTGTCCAAAGGTGTTGAGTCCGACCAGCAGAAGAGGGCTGACTCCGAGAATGACCTTGAGAATGAACAATTTCATAACCAACGATCTTATAATAAAGATAACCTGAATTGTACTCAATTCATCAACAATTGATTCATAATGATCAATCCTATAGACATAATTTGAATTCTTGCATTAAATTTGGAACCCAATCCAATCCAGCATGGACAAAAAAAGCAAGGAATTCCTCTTTAAATATCTCAACAACTCATCCCCCACAGGCTTTGAACACACAGGCCAACAGATTTGGCTGGATTACCTCAAGCCCTACATCGACGATCATATGGTGGATGTGTATGGCACGACCGTGGGTATCATCAATCCCAAGGCTCCATATAAGGTGGTGATCGAAGCACATGCTGATGAAATTTCCTGGTTTGTCAATTACATCACCGAAGAGGGATACATCTACGTGCGACGCAACGGAGGTTCTGACCACCAGATCGCTCCTTCCATGCGCGTCAATATCTACACCGATAAAGGAATTGTAAAAGGCGTTTTTGGATGGCCCGCCATTCACGTGCGTGACGCCGGAAAAGAGGAGGCCCCCAGCCTTAAAAATATCTTCATCGACATCGGAGCGGAATCCAAAAAGGAAGTGGAGGCCAGGGGCGTGCACGTAGGCTGTGTGATCACCTTTGAGGATGAGTTTATTGAGCTGGGTAAAAACTTTTTTGTAGGCCGTGCCCTGGACAATCGAATGGGTGGCTTCATGATCGCAGAGGTGGCCCGAAGACTCAAAGAGAACAAGAAAAAACTTCCGTTCGGATTGTACATCGTCAATGCCGTTCAGGAAGAGATCGGCTTGCGCGGCGCTGAAATGATTTCCCGCCGCATTAAACCAGACCTCGCCATTTGTACCGACGTGACCCACGACACCCAGTCACCGATGTACAACAAGAAAGAAAGTGGCAACCTGAAATGTGGTCTTGGCCCCGTGGTGTGCTATGGCCCCGCCGTACAGAACAATGTTTTGAAAATGATCATCCAGACGGCCGAGAAGAAGAAAATTAAATTCCAACGTCAAGCGGTATCACGTTCAACGGGGACGGATACAGATTCATTTGCTTACTCGGCAGAAGGCGTAGCCTCCGCTTTGATTTCACTTCCGTTGAAGTACATGCATACCACAGTAGAGATGGTGCATAAGGATGATGTGGAGAATGTGATTAATCTTATTTATGAAGTGTTGCTCCAGGCAAAGCCAGGACAGGATTTCAGGTATATCAAATAGAAAGAATGGAAGTTGGGCTAAAGCCCAAATGTCCAAGCATGAAGTATCCCCTGCCTTAAGGCACGGGTTAAACTGAATGTAAAGTAACCCAAGCCTTAAGGCCAAGGTTATGCAGAACCCAACCTAAGAGGGCTTTAGCCCAAATATCAATGCTTTGGCAAGCTTTCAAGGATCAAATGGGGAATACAGTGGAGCTGGCCAACCCTCCCCAAAGGATCATCTCGTTAGTACCATCCCAAACCGAATTGCTCCATGACCTGGGCCTCGGAGAGAAAATAGTTGGGATTACCAAATTCTGTGTTCACCCACCTCATTGGTTAAAGTCAAAGGCCATCGTGGGTGGTACCAAGAATTTCCAATTCGATGTCATCGAACGCCTCAAACCGGATCTGATCATAGGTAATAAGGAGGAAAATTATCAGGAGGGCATACTGAAACTTCAGGATCAATTTCCGGTCTGGGTGAGTGACATATCAACGCTTGAAAATGCATTGAGCATGATCGCGTCCATCTCAGCCCTCACCGACTGCGAAATGAAGGGGGCAGCCATACGCACAAAGATTCAACAAGCCTTTTCCGAAATGAAGCCCTTGCCGCCAACCAGGGTACTGTATATGATGTGGAGGAATCCCTGGATGGGTGCGGCGGCAGGTACCTTCATTCATGCCATGATTGAAAAAACAGGATTGAAAAATGTATTGGGTGATCAGGAACGTTACCCTGAACTTTCAGAAGATGCCATCAAAAACCTGAACCCCGAATTGATCTTTCTGTCCTCTGAACCTTATCCTTTTTCGGAAAAACACTTTTCCGAAATAAGAGACCTGCTCCCACATACACGGATCAAGATTATAGACGGCGAGATGTTTTCCTGGTATGGCAGCCGCTTGGCATTGGCCCCCGATTATTTTAGTTCTCTAAGCCGTCTATCGTAAACCCAATTCCTTCCATGTCCTTCCAAAAGGATGGATAGGATTTATTGACGACTTCAGGGGCTTCAATGGAGATGTCCATCCTCGCAGCCAGTGGTGCGAAGCCCATCGCCATCCTGTGATCATGATAGGTTCTGAATTTCAGGTTCCCATGAGGAATGTTCCCAGGCGTGAGCCTCCATCTGCCCGACTCTTCCGCAAGGGCTGCGCCGATTTTTGCCAGTTCGGTCTGGAGTGCCGAGATCCGGTCTGTCTCCTTAATCCTCAGACTTTCAAGTCCGGTAAACTCCCCTGGGATATTCTTGGCGGCACAGACGGGCAGTACCGTTTGGGCGAGATCCGGGCAATTGGAAAAATCCCATGCGAAACTTGTGGGTGGGTTACCCCATTTGGTCAACCGGAGCCCATCCTTTTGAAAATCTGCTTTCACACCCAGGTGCTCCATGATGTGGACAATCACCCGGTCACCTTGCAGGGCCTGCGAGCCAACATTGGGCAGGAGGATGTTGGCAGATGCAGCCAGGGCGGTGAAGGCAAACCAATAGCTTGCCGCTGACCAATCAGGCTCAACACGGTACAGTGTGGGTTGATAATGTCCGGCCGCAATATGAATCTGCTGGTTTTGGATATCAGGTTTCACCCCAAACAGTTCCATTAACTCCGCAGTCATGGTCAGGTATGGCCAGCTTCCCACTTTCCCTTCCAGTTGGATTGTCAAGCCCAGGGGGAGGGATGGTGCCACCATCATGAGGGCGGAAATGAACTGGCTGCTGACGTCTCCGCGAATGGATATTTGGTCTGTCAATTGCCGTGCGAACCCCTTGATTTCTATTGGCGGGAAGCCCTCTTTTTCCACATAGCCAATGGATACGCCCAGTGTGCGAAGGGCATTTACAAGCAGGTGAACAGGACGTTCTTTCATCCGGTCGGTGCCGGTGAGAAGTTTTTCCTGCCTGGTGATGGCAAAGTAGGCCGTTAGAAACCGCATGGTCGTGCCGGCGTCCATGACATTGATCACGTGATCGGGGGTAGACAGAAGAGACCGCATCAGCTCAGTGTCACGCGCAACCGATAGATTTTCCAGTGTTCCCTGATTCTGCATCAAAGCATTGATGATCAAAGCCCGGTTGCTGAGACTCTTCGAGGAGGGTAGCGAACGAACGTTTCCTTGCAATGAAGAATATTGGTGGACGTGTATGTAAGTGCTCAATACTTTTTCGTTTTAATACAATATCACGAGAAGGGGGTAGTAATATTTTTTGATGATTTAATAGCTTTGTGAAACAATTTAATTTCAAAAGTAGTTAAGGTGGTTATGAGTACAACACGTAAAGTTGCGATAGGTATCGGGATAGCTGGGGGAGCTCTTCTCGCTGCTTGGTTGCTGACAGGCGAACGGAAGAAGAAGACAAAGGAATTCATTGCCAAGAAGGCCAATGACCTGAAGCGGACCTTCCAGAAGAATGAAGGCGCCCTCGATGATACCGATACGCACTATGTCTGATACGACCGATAGTAGTCTGTCGCCTCGCGGATTTCTTTTTCGCTGACAGGCACGTCCCAAACGGCCTTTCCCAATTTTTTAGGTAAAGCCATGAGTATCTTATTGCCTCTGTTTTTCTTGTCCTGCTTTATTAAGGTTAGCCATCCTGAGTTCCCAGGAAGTTCGATTTTCCCAAAAACTGAGCTGATATAGGCGCTAATATCCTGCAGTTCCGCCGCTGAGATGAGTTTCTTGCGATATGCGATAAACGCCTCCATGATCATTCCGGCAGCGATGGCCTCACCATGGAAAATGCGGTTCCCCGACTGAAGAAAATGGCCCTCCAGGGCATGGCCGATGGTATGGCCAAAGTTCAGGATTTTGCGCAAGCCCTGTTCACGGGGATCACGGCTTACCACGCGGCTCTTAAATTGAACCGAGTGCCTTACCAATTTTAACCATGGCAGTTTTTCAAAAGGATATTTGCCAAGGCTATTCCACATGATCTTGTCGCCAATCACGCAATGCTTGATGACTTCGGCAAACCCTGATCGCAGCTCCCGCTCGGGCAGGGTTTTTAGAAAATCGGTGGCGATGTGGGTGTAGATTGGCTCCTGAAAAACACCAATATGATTTTTATAAGGGCCAAAGTCGACACCAAGCTTTCCGCCTACGCTGGCATCAACCTGTGAGAGGAGTGTGGTCGGCACCAGAAGAAAATCAATACCCCTTTTAAAGGTGGCGGCGCAGAACCCACCCATGTCCCCCAGCACGCCACCACCGATGATGATCAGGAGTGAATGACGATCAAACTGGTAGTCGGTGAGCTGCTGCCAGATGGTTTGACAGGTAGCCAGGGTCTTGTGCTCTTCGCCTCCCGGAACTTCAATAACCCGGTGTGCCGGAAGATTATTCTTGACCGCTTCATAGCAAAAGCGCCGGGTGTTCTCGTCCACCAGTACACCGATGTTCGAGTAGGGACGGAAAATTGTCTTGCTGAAGGAAGGTGCGGTTTGAAATTTGAGCTGGGGCATAGTTTGAGAAACAAAATAACTGAATTCCGGCCGTATACCCATTGATGTTCTTGTTGGCCACGGATTTCACGGATTCTAATACAAATTCTTCGTAAAACGTGCTGGCTAACACTGACCATTGTCTTTTAATATTGGGATGTGGATTTTTCTACCGCCAAGGCAAAGAGAAGACGCGGGGCACGCAGAGTTCAATTTTAGATTCTTTGCGTCCTTTGCGCAATTACCTTTGTGCGCTTTGCGGTTAAGTGCATTTTTTTTGCCCAAATTCAGCATTGAAATCCTTGTTAGATGGAATTACCACAGATGGCTTTTCCGTGGTAATCCGTGAAATCCGTGGCGATGCATTCCTGGGTCTGGAAATACACCCTCATCAATCGATTGTATCCCAGAATCGACCACTATATTTGCGCCTTCAAACCTGTTTTTATGGAGATAAGTCCCTCGGTAAAATTTGATGATACGGCCGTTGCCTTTAGTTACAAATCGGATAAGGAGTTAAGAAAGGCCAATTTCATATTCACCATTGTAAATCACCCTTTCATTTCTTCACTTGCAACTGGGGTTGTGAAGGCGGGGATGTCAATGGGTCTGCCCATCAAAGGCATTGTTCGCTCTACGGTATTTGAACATTTCTGCGGGGGTGAGACAATTGAGAAGACGGAGAAGGCAGTTGAGCACCTGGGAGAGTTTAATGTCAAAACGATCCTCGACTACTCCGTGGAGGGAGCCGATACCGAAGAGGGCTTTGAAGCGACAGCACAGGAAATTCTTCACACATTCGATGAAGCCAGGCAATCCAAGTACATACCTTTTTGCGTTTTCAAAATGACGGGCATGGCATCCGGCACCTTGCTCGAAAAAATACAGTCGGGAGAAAAGCTTACTGAAAATGAGGGGGTAGCGTATACAAAAATAAAGGACCGGGTGGATAGAATTTGCGCCAAGGCATTCACCATGGGTATCCCAATCCTTATTGATGCGGAGGACTCCTGGATTCAGAAACCCATCGACAGCATTGTTTATGAGATGATGGCCAGGTACAACCGTGAAAAGGCCATCGTCTTCAACACTTACCAATTGTACAGAACCGAGGCGCTCACCAATTTGCGTGAGGCTTTTCATAATGCCGCGATGCACAATTATTTTATGGGCGCCAAGCTGGTGCGGGGTGCATATATGGAAAAGGAAAGAGAACGTGCGTTGGTTAAAGAATATGCCGATCCCATTTATCCCAATAAGGAAGCTACCGACGATGCCTTCAACAAAGCGCTGATGTTTTGCATTGATAACAAGCAACGGATATCACTTTTGTGTGGCTCACACAATGAACAAAGCAATCAATATCTTACCATCCTGATGGAAAAGCATGGCATGAAACCCAGTGATGACAGGGTTTGGTTTGCTCAACTGTTGGGTATGAGTGACAATATTTCATTCAACCTGGCGCGGGCCGGGTATAATGTGGCAAAGTATGTACCCTATGGGCCCGTGGAGTCTGTGATGCCTTACCTGCTGCGGCGGGCAAGTGAGAACACCTCCGTTGCCGGACAAAGCAGCCGTGAATTGTCCTTGATAAGAAAAGAGCTCCGCCGCCGCAAGGCCCAAAAGGGATAACCTGCTTCAGGAATACATCCGTCGCCAAATTCCACTATTTTTGCCATCCGACCGGAACTCATCCGGGCGGGAATTCCAATTTATCATTCCATCCCATGCAACTCAGTGAACAGGAAATAATACGGAGACAAAGCCTTGAAGAGCTCCAAAAAATGGGAATCAATCCTTATCCAGCCGATCTCTTTGAAATCACAACAACGGCCAGGGAAATCCATGAAAAATATCCCGTTCAGCCTGAGGGATTCAAGGAGGTATCATTGGCAGGTAGGATGATGACACGCCGCATCATGGGTAATGCATCCTTTGCCGAATTGCAGGACGGGACTGGTAAGATTCAGGTCTATCTTCGCCGTGACGACCTAAGCCCCGGAGAAGACAAATCCTTTTACAATATTGTATTTAAGAAACTTCTTGACATCGGAGACATCCTGGGAGTCAAGGGATTTGTTTTCACCACCCAGACGGGAGAGATATCGATTCACGCTACCTCGTTGACTATTTTATCGAAAGCCTTGCGTCCCCTTCCTGTAGTAAAAGAGACAACAGATGAACGGGGTCAGGTTCATCGCCATGATGCCTTTACCGATCCGGAACAGCGCTATCGGATGCGGTATGTTGATTTGGTTGTGAATCCAAAAGTAAGGGATGCCTTCATAAAGCGGACTACCCTGGTCAACTCCATGCGATCCTATTTGAATGCCAAAGGTTACCTTGAAGTAGAGACACCCATCCTGCAACCACTCTATGGCGGCGCTGCCGCACGTCCGTTCACGACCCATCACAACACCCTGGACATGACGCTCTACCTGCGCATTGCCAACGAACTTTACCTGAAGCGGTTGATTGTGGGCGGCTTTGATGGAGTCTATGAGTTTTCCAAAGACTTTCGCAATGAAGGCATGTCACGGTTTCACAACCCTGAATTTACCCAGGTGGAATTGTATGTTGCCTTCAAGGATTATCAATGGATGATGAACCTTGTGGAGGAGATGATTGAGAAGGTTGCCTTGGATCTCCACGGCACCACCGAAGTACAGGTTGGAGACCAGATCATTAATTTCAAACGACCCTGGACACGCTTCACCATGTTTGAGGCGATCCAGCATTTTACGGGGATTGATATTTCAGCAATGGATGAATCATCCTTGCGAAACACTTGCCGTCAGTTGCATGTGCCCATGGACGACACCATGGGGAAAGGCAAGTTGATAGACCAGATTTTTGGCGAGAAATGCGAGCCTAACCTCATTCAACCTACCTTCATCACAGACTATCCCGTCGAGATGTCCCCCCTGGCGAAGAAGCACCGCGACAAAGCGGGTTTGGTGGAACGGTTTGAGGCCATCTGCAACCGCAAGGAGATATGCAATGCGTTTTCAGAACTCAATGATCCCATCGACCAACGGAGGCGTTTCGAAGAGCAGCTTGAACTTGGCAAGCGCGGCGATGAAGAGGCGATGACCCTGGACGAAGATTTTCTGCGGGCATTGGAATATGGGATGCCACCCACGGCTGGGCTGGGCATCGGTATTGACCGACTCACCATGATCATGACGAATTCGCCATCCATCCAGGACGTGATCTTTTTTCCCCAGATGAAACCGGAAAAACCACTTTCCATTAGTCATGATGACGAACTTATGTCCCTGGGCGTACGACCCGAATTGCTGCCCATCTTTGAAAAATTGGGCATTCATGCGGCCGCCCAGTTGCGCGAAATGAAGCCTTCCAAACTCCTGAATGACCTGGGGGGCATGCGAAAGAAAATGAAACTTGATGCGGTGTCACCCGTGACGCTCACCGAAATTGAAGGCTGGCAAAAATAGATGCCTTCGAATTCTAGTTATCGAAGAATGAGCGTGTTCTGTTCAGTTTAAGATCTTTCAACAAAGAGGATTTCACGCTGATGGCGAAATTGTAGGACTGGTATTTTCCAAACGGAACCCAGCCCAGGCTGATTTGCCAGCAATGTAAATCCCGGGAGATTGTGATAAATGTTTGTGTAAGGTCTTTCTGCTGGAAATCGTATCCTGAGTTAAAGACGATTTTCCACTTCTCTGTCAAAGAGAAATCACCATTGAATCGAACGGTCTCCGTCACCTTCGGCTTGGTATTGACTCCATGTTGAAAATCTGCATTGAAGCTGATCCGGAGGTTCCAGGGAATCTTAAAATCTATGTATGCATCTGGATTTTGAAGCAGGAATTTTTTGTCCGTATCGGAAGCATTGGATTTGGATACCCGGTCACGGATATCTGTATCTTTTTTCTGACCCTTTGGATTCAGGTTGGTGCTGAGGGCAAGGTTGGCATTGGTGATCCGGCCAATCCCTGTTGGGTCCTTGACCACGGCCCATCCTTCTGTGGTGGGCCGGTAGCTATTCCAGGCATAGACTTTGGTTTGAATTTCCTTGTCCGTGGCGGGATCATCCTTTGATCGTACGGTCACAAATTTATAAGGGTTGAGGGAGGCGGTGAGGTTGATGTTTAATTTGTCATTGAGCACGTTGGTATTGGCCGACATGCCAAAGGGGGCCAGCCTGAACGAGTCTGCCACGAAATTATAACTGCTCGAAATACCCAACGTATTCAAGAGTGATACTTTTTTGGCTACCGTATCTTTCTTGCTCTTTACTTTCATTTCAACATTGTTGTTGACTCCAAAACTCAGGGCGGCACTTTTCCCAATGGAGGAGGAACCATACACAAAGCCATCGTTTACAGATTTGTAAACCAGGTTTGGATTGTTTTTCAGCCGAAACGTTTGATAGTACCCATACGATGGGTCGCCAAAATCCGGCTGGTAGCCAAAGCCGATGCTTGGATTGATGATGTGCCGGATGGCTTGGATGCCAGAGCTCTTCCCCGGCTTCTTCTTGAAGAAATAATTACCATAGATGCGCGTGGTGATGCTGACATTTGCCGTATAGTTTGACACCCTGTTAAAACCCTGTACCGTATCCTTGATGACCGCCCTGAGGCTGTCGTCAGAACGTTTCCAGTTCAGTTTTTCAAAATACCACAACTCGCTGTAGTTAAAGCTGGGACTCACGGTAAAGAATTTCAATATTTTAAATGAGGTCGCCAATGGTATCGCGTGTCGTACACCCTTTTTTGCATTCTGGAAAAAGACGGGCAAGTTTTTGAAATTGAAAGCCGCAATGCTGTCGTGGGTGATGGGCTTCCCTTGCTTGTCTTTGAAGTTGCTGCCGAGGTTATTGGTAATTTGATTGGTGCCCGACATGGTATAGCGCAACGAGAGGTTCTGAAGAACCATTCCTTCGGAAATTTTCTTAAAGGGATACAAGTTGTTGACGTTAAAGCTCACATCGGGCAGGGGCATATCGACTTGCTTGGTGGTAAGGTCCTGGTTGATGCGAAAGTTTAATCCGAGACTCAGTTTTGTTCCGAATGTTTTAGAGTATGAAATGTTGGAGCTTAACTTTCTGCTCGTGTTGTCAAGCCGGGGTACGGAAGGATTGGTGTTGACCCCAAGAAAGTTGCTGTTATTATAGGTGGCAGTGGCGGCGTTGACGGAAGCTGAAAACCGTCCGGTACCACGGGTCTGGGGTGTGTGGCTCCAGGTGATCCGAAAATCCTTGACGGTTGTCGGATCTTCAATATTCGAACTTGTACGGTTGTTGGTGAATGAAAAATTGAAAGCCCCACTGTGTTTATAGCGCTTGCGGTAATTTGAATTCAAGTATATCGCTGAAGAACCTTTTGAATAGATATCACCCGTTAGCTGCAACTTAAAATAGTCATTGACATCGAAGAAGTATCCTCCATTGCGGAGGAAAAATCCCCGGTTCCGTTCCTCCCCATACATAGGGACCAGAATGCCAGATGCGCTCTTACGGGGAGATGGGAAAATTCCAAACAAAAAGCCCAATGGCAAAGGCACTGAGTTGACATTCATGTAAAAGGGACCTACCACCATCTTGTCGCCCGGGATTGCCTTTGCCTTTGAAGCAATGATCTGGTAATGTGGCTCGGCCAGGTCGCACGTGGTGTATGCGTTCCTCAAACTGAGAAGTTCGTTCTTTTCATTTTTGTAGACAGCATTTCCATGAAGGAACCCCTCGCCTTGCTTGGTAATCACCTCCGAAATGCGGGCCTTTTTGTTCTTGAAATTGTAAACGATGCTTCTGGTCTCATACTTCTCCTGACCATTGACAAAGACAGGATAGCCCACACGCCTTCCTGTAGAGTCAAGCATCCCGTCTGCTGAAATGGTTGATTTTTCATAATCAATGGTAATGTCCTCGGCCATCAATTGAATGCTGCCGTACTTAATTTTTGCATCGCCGTACAGGTGTACAATTTTGCGGTCTACGCTGGAATTAATTGAATCGCGGGCGCTGTAGGTGATTGTTGTTTCAATATCACTTTTTCTTTTCTGGACAAGGGTATCCGCCTTGGTCTTGAGGGTGTCAGATTTAACCCCCGTGGAGTCGGGCCGGGACGCCTGTTTTTCCGCAGGCAATACGCCTGCGGGTGCCTTAACCTGTTTTTCTACTTGACCAAAGGTGGTGAGGGCAGCGAAAAAAAATATGGAAATGGTGAATAGCCGAGCCATGGTCCGATCCCACGATCCTTTCAAAAATTTAACTTTTAGCGAAAAATTCACGATTTTGTGCGAATTTATGTCAAATAGGTCATATCACTACCCTTGTGAATAATCGAATCAAGGTCTTTCTGTTAGCAATAACCTTGCTAAACTCCTCTGCAACGACCGAACGAGCCGACAATGTGGTGGGTACCGTAGTAATTGACGCAGGCCATGGGGGCAAGGATCCAGGTACCCATGGGGTATTTATGAAAGAGAAAGATGTGGCTTTAAAGATCGCTTTAAAGGTGGGGGGTCTGATAGAGAAAAATCTGCCCGGTGTTAAGGTAATTTACACCCGCAAGGATGACCGATACCTGGCGTTGGACCAGCGTGCAGCAATTGCAAACAAAAACAAGGCGGACCTGTTTATTTGCATTCATGCCAATGCAGTCTCCAAGGCTGAAATCTTTGGAACAGAGACCTATGTCATGGGGCTTCATAAATCAGAAGGAAACCTGGATGTTGCGAAGCGTGAAAACTCGGTAATCTTGCTGGATGATAACTACGAAGAACGATACGAGGGCTTTGACCCCAATAGTCCGGAATCCAACATCTTGTTTTCAATTGCCCAGAGTGCATTTCAGGAAAGCAGTTTGAAATTTGCGGACAAGGTGGAGACAGAATTTAAAGGTCGGGTAGGGAGACGAAGCCATGGCGTAAAGCAAGCAGGTTTTTGGGTATTGTGGCGAACGGCCATGCCCAGTGTGTTAATTGAAGTGGGCTTTCTGACCAACCAGAAAGAAGAAAAGTTCTTAAGTGATGAAAGCGGTCAGAATCTCATCGCATCGGGAATTTATCGCGCCTTCAAAGATTACAAGACTCAAGTAGAATCCATAAACTGATAAGTCGTGAGAAATAAGGAATTTATGGTCGGACTGTTTGCTGCGGTGGCAATCGTTTTACTTTATTTTGGTTTCAATTTCTTGAAGGGGATTGACTTCTTCGCGTCCACCACCAAGTACTACGCGATCTATGAGAATGTGGATAACCTGGCGGTATCCAACCCGGTACAAGTCAGTGGATTTGCCGTGGGACGCGTGAGCCGCATCAAGATTATGCCCAATAGGGAGCATACCGTATTGGTGGAGATCGATATTGATTCTGATATCAAACTGGGCGACTCTACCAAGGCCATTCTGGACAGTGAGTTGCTGGGAAGCAAGTATATCCTGCTGTCCATTGGGGATGTGAAAGAGCCCCTCAAAGCCGGAGACACCATTTATTCGGAAGTGGCCAAGGGTATGTTTGATGTGTTGACTGAAACAGCTGAACCCGTGGCGAGCAACGTTCAATCCACTTTGAGGAAGTTCAATCTGGTGATAGAAAATCTCACAAAGAACTCTCAGCGCCTGGACTCTATATTTTCAAG
>JAYVEZ010000148.1:0-3717 GCA_043773645.1 Cytophagales bacterium | reverse complement strand
GAGGCACCTTCCTTGCTGCAGTGCTGCATGGCCACGATAATATTCTTGGCGGATGCAACAAGATCCATCGCACCTCCCATTCCCTTGACCATTTTGCCTGGTACTTTCCAGTTGGCAATGTCTCCTTGCTCTGACACTTCCATCGCACCGAGGATAGTAAGGTCTACTTTCCCACTGCGGATCATGCCGAAACTTTCTGCAGAACTAAACAGAGCCGCCCCGGCCATCATGGTGATCGTTTGCTTTCCGGCATTGATCAGGTCAGCGTCGATGCTCTTTTCGTCAGGGAAAGGTCCAATTCCCAACAATCCATTCTCAGATTGCAAAACCACACTCATATTGCTGGGAATGTAATTCGCCACCAGGGTTGGAATGCCGATGCCGAGGTTGATGTACATTCCGTCTCGGACTTCCTGGGCGATGCGTTGGGCGATACTGATTTTATCTAGCATTCAATTTGAAAATTTGATGATTTGAAAATTTGAAAATATGATTGGGGTAGAATTTAATTTGGTGTTATCGAGTTTTTGATGAAGAGATAATTTTGCTTACAACTCTTTGGATGTCTTGTAGTTTTGATATCAGTATGGAATCTGGGTCAGGATAGGATTTGGCTTCTTTGCACAGTTCAAGCCAATATGCCAACTCATCCGCCTCCTTTGCTGCAATTTTGAATTTGTGAATGAAGTCCGCTTTGCTCTCTGCATTTTGGGCCTCCCGAACATTTGCTCCGATGGATGTACCGGATCGAAGGACTTGCTTAGCCACCACATATTTGCGTTCAGACTCAAGCTGTTCAACATAATCAATGATTTTCAATGCATACTCTGTTGTCATTTCAACAATCAAATTTCTTCTATCATCGCGCATTCTAATTTGAAAATTGGTGAATCTGAAAATTAGCAATGGCTCAACATGGTTAAAGTGACACCACAGGACTATTTTCCAGATTATTTCATCTCCGCCATTTTCAAATTGATCAATTTTCAAATTTTCAAATTAGATATTGTCCTCTGCTCAATCCTCTTTTCATAATTCACCCCCTGAAATATCCTATGCACATAAATCCCCGGTGTGTGAATGGTGTTTGGATCCAGCTCGCCAGCCGGCACCAGTTCTTCGACCTCAGCAATTGTGATTGCGCCGGCCGCAGCCATCATCGGATTAAAGTTTCTGGCGGTGCCCCGATAAATCAAATTGCCTGCCGTGTCGCCCTTCCAGGCTTTCACGATGGAGAAGTCTGCCTTGAGCCATTTCTCCATGAGATAAATCTTCCCGTCAAAATCTCTGGTCTCCTTGCCTTCGGCGACTTCAGTGCCAACACCCGCAGGCGTAAAGAACGCCGGGATGCCTGCGCCTCCTGCCCGGATTCTCTCCGCCAAAGTTCCCTGGGGGATGAGGTCAACTTGCAACTCACCGGATAACAGTTGCCGTTCGAACTCAGCATTTTCGCCCACATAAGAAGAAATCATCTTCTTCACCTGTTTTGCCTTCAGCATCAAGCCTATGCCGAAATCATCAACACCGGCGTTATTCGAAATGCAAGTCAGTCCTGTGACCCCCGAACGGAGGATAGCCGATATGCAGTTCTCCGGAATCCCACAAAGCCCGAAGCCCCCCAGCATGAGAACGGCATGGTTGCGAATATCTTTAACCGCTTCGTCAGCATCCTTCACAACTTTATTAATCATGGATTCAAGTTTTAGCGTGATCAGAATTAATGGCCAGCCTCTGATATAGTTTTCAAAGCCTTCAGCGCTGAATCTTTGTCTTCATGTAACTGTACTTTCAGTGCCTCCAGGTCTTTGAATTTTGAATCAGTACGAAGCAGCTTTTCGAAGGAAACTTTGATTTCCTCACCATAGATATCTTTGTCAAAATTAAAAATATTTACTTCAATGGACCTCCTCGATCCATTGAGGGTAGGCCTGTTACCGATGTAAAGCATGCCGCCATACTGAAGACCGGCATGAAGTACGGTCACCGCATAAATACCTTCGGCGGGAACCAGTTTGTATTGTGAATCAATTTCCAGATTGGCAGTTGGGTAGCCCAGGGTTCTGCCAAGTTTATCACCTTTGATTACCCGTCCCGTAATTGAATAGGATCTGCCCGAGAGGTGTCTTGCTTCGGTCACATCACCATCTTCCAGTGCCCTCCTGATCTTCGATGAACTGATGGCAACGTGATCGATGTCCTGACGCGGGATTTCTTCCACATCGAACCCATACTTTGGTCCATTGCGGCGCAACGCGTCAAAACTTCCTTCGCGGTTCTTTCCAAAGCGATGATCATAGCCAATCACAAGCTTCCGTGTACCCATGGTCTCTACCAATACCTTCTGGATAAAATCATCAGAAGAAAGTTGAGAGAACTCCTTGGTAAAAGGTATTCTCAAAAGGTGTTGGATTCCTTGCTCTTTGAGGAGTACCGCCTTCTCTTCGAAGGTGTTGAGTAGTTTCAGAGTACCCTCCTCAGGCTTTAGCACGAGGCGTGGGTGTGGCCAGAAAGTGATGACTACCGTTTCTCCTGAATTTTTTTCGGCCATCTCCTTCAGCCTCACCAGAATTTTCTGATGCCCCAGGTGGACTCCGTCAAATGTGCCGCTCGTTACGACTGCGTAACTAAGCCGGGTGAAATCATCAAGTGTGTGGTAGATCTTCATGCTAAATCAAGCAAGTCATTGTGGTGTGGGCGGAATATTTTGTTGGGGAGGTGTGAACTTGGTCTTCAGCGCTTCCAATGTCATGGCATCCTTTAATAGATATTCCCCTATCCGTGTACGGCAAAGTTGGGATAAGTAGGCACCTGTTCCAAGGAGATGGCCCAAGTCGTTCGCGAGGCTGCGGATGTAGGTTCCCTTTGAACAAACTACCCTGAAGTTCACTGTTGGTTTTGCAATGGCGGTGATCTCAAACTCCTTTATTTCCACTTCCCTGGACTTAAGCTCGGGTGATTGGCCTTTTCTCGCCAGCGAATAAGCCCGTTGACCATTCACCTTGATGGATGAATGAATCGGGGGAACTTGCTGTATTTTGCCAACAAATGACCTTGCCGCAGCCAAAATCTGTTCATCGCTTATCAGGGTGATATCCACTGCAGGGGTGGGCTCGGTTTCGAGGTCATAGGAGGGTGTCGTCTGTCCCAGCACAAGTTGCCCTGTATATTCCTTTTCAAGTCCTTGAAATTCATCAATGCGCTTGGTCATCTTGCCTGTGCAGATAATAAGCAATCCGGTGGCCAACGGGTCGAGCGTTCCAGCATGGCCAATCTTTTTTGTTTTTAGAATATACCGAAGTTTGTTGACGACATCAAAGGAAGTCCATTCGATGGGTTTGTTGACCAACAGGTGAAGCCCTTCTTCAGCGGATGTCACACGACCTCCATTTCTGCACCAAAATAATACAGCAACAACAGAATGATTCCTGCCGCGATGCGGTAATACCCAAATAGCGCAAAACCATGGCGGGTGAGGTAGGTGATGAAATATTTGATGGCCAGCATGGCAACCACAAACGCAACAATATTGCCCATGAGCAAAAGAGTTATCTCACTTGGGCCGAATGTGTTTCCATCCAGATAAAATTTCAGGAGTTTGTAAGCAGTGGCAGCCAGCATGGTGGGAACGGCCAGGAAAAATGAAAATTCCGCCGCTGTCTTCCTCGAAAGATTTTGGGACAGGCCGCCCAGGATGGTGGCCGCTGAACGGGAGACACC
>JAYVEZ010000147.1:0-5964 GCA_043773645.1 Cytophagales bacterium | reverse complement strand
TCTCCACGCAATGGGTTGTCGGGTTGAAGATTAATATGGTCATCAATGAGCATCAGTTGACCTTTCTTCCATTTCATATTCATGTTGCCGGCAGCATTGGAGATTAACAGGTTTTGAACTCCCAGCATTTTCATGACACGCACCGGCAATGTGATTTGATGCAAATTGTACCCTTCGTAATAGTGAAACCGTCCCTGCATGGCAAGCACTTTTTTTCCTTTCACCGTTCCATAAATTAGCTTTCCCTTGTGAAATTCGACTGTTGAGATGGGGAAATGGGGAATGGAATTGTAGTTGATCACGACCGGGTTCTTTATTTCCTTCACGAAAAGGTCACCCAAACCAGTTCCAAGAATAACACCAATTTCCGGTGAAGTAATGCCATGGGCATGGATGAACGATGTGGCTTCTTGAATGTTCTCAAGCATAAATATTCTGTTTCAGTGTAAATGCGATAACGCCGATCAAACATAAACTTTTTTCCATAAACCAAAGATGTCAAAAGTCGGGACTGCCACGCATCTCCTGATTTTACTGATTATAAAATCCGGGGTCCATCCTACTTCAAACGTCTTATATTTGAATAACCGATAACCCTGTGTCCATGAAATATCTCATTTTAGCAATCGGCCTTTTCTGCCTCACATTCGCAGGACTGGGTCAGTCGTTTAATAATTTCCCTGTTCAAACCCAAAAACCGCCTTTGCATGGAAAGCACTGGATGGCCATCACTGGCAAGCCATTGGCCGCCACTGCCGGAGCTATGATTTTCAACAAAGGCGGCAACGCCATCGATGCTTCGTGTGCCATGCTTGCTGCCACCTGCACCATGTGGGATGTGTTGAGCTGGGGTGGTGAAACACAGGCATTGATATACAATCCGAAGACCAAGAAAGTAATTGCTATCAATGCGCTGGGTGTTGCTCCCACCGGCGCCACGCCAGAATTTTTCAAGGGAAAAGGAATGAAATATCCTCCCCGCTATGGCCCCCTTGCCGCGGTCACTCCGGGAACGGCTGGCGGACTCATGACGATCCTGGCGGAATATGGTACGATGAGTCTGAAAGAGGTTTTGGCCCCTGCCATGCAACTGGCCGAAGGGTATCCCATTGAAGCACAAACAGCCAACTCCATCGAACGCGGAAAAGATGAAATCAAAAAGTGGCCTTATTCCACGAAAGTGTTTTTGACCCATCCCGGTGAAAAACGTGAGGCACCAGAGGCAGGTGAAAATTTTGTTCAAAAAGACCTGCTCGCAACGCTTCAAAAGCTTGTAGAGACAGAACAGCTGACAATAAAAAAAGGCAAGACGAGAAAGGAAGCCATCTATGCTGCCTATGATCGCTTCTACAAAGGCGACATCGCAAAAGAAATTGCGCGGGGCAGTCAGGAACAAGGAGGTTTGATCACCGAGCAAGACCTCGCCAACTGGAAAGTGAAAATTGAAGAACCAATGATGACCACCTACCGGGGCATCGAAGTGTATAAACTGCAGCAATGGACACAGGGTCCTGCCATGTTGCAGACACTCAACATCCTCGAAAATTTCGACCTGAAGAGCATGGGTTATAACTCAAGCCGGTATGTCCACACCTTGTATCAGGCGATGAACCTGGCATTTGCGGACCGTGATTTTTATTATGGTGATCCTGCTTTCGCTCCGGAAGAGCCAATGAAGGGACTGCTCTCTAAAGAATATGCAAAGGAGAGAATCAAATTGATCAACTGGGAAATGAACGATCCTAAAATTGGTCCTGGCGATCCTTATCCCTTCGAGGGAAAGCAAAATCCATACATGGACCTGTTGAAAAGGTGGGGTAACAACCAGGCCTCGCTGCAACAGTCCTCCAATCCACTAAGCGAGCAGTTTCTTGATGACTTTACAGCTGGAACAACTTCGGTTGAAGCTACCGATGCGGAAGGGTGGGTGGTATCCATCACACCGAGCGGTGGGTGGGTGCCTGCGTGCATTGCAGGAAACACAGGCGTCGGCATGAGCCAGCGGATGCAATCCTTTGTATTGGACGCAAAAGAAAATCCGTTCAACGTGGTGGAGCCCGGCAAGCGGCCCCGTGTTACCCTTACGCCAAGTATGGCATTGAAAGATGGGAAGCCATTCCTCTCTTTTGCCAAGCAGGCCGGTGACGAACAAGATCAATTGTTGCTTCAGTTCTTTCTGAATGTGGTTGAGTTCAACATGACCGTTCAGGAATCATGCGAGGCTCCGAGTTTTAAAACTTTCCAGATGTATTCAAGTTTTGGCGATCATGAAAAGATCCCTGGGGCGCTTACCCTGAACAATGATATGCCCCCCTGGACGAGAAAAGAATTATCCAGGATGGGATACAAACTCTCTTACGAGGAACGCACCAGTGGTCCGATCAATGCAATCTACTTTGACTGGAAACATGGTAGCTTCTGGGGCGGATCGAGCAACCATGGGGAAGATTATGGACTTGGATGGTGATTATAATTTATAAATAATGCGATACAGCCTGTTCATACTTCTTTGTTTGCCCTGCGCGCTTTTGGCACAGAAAAAGCATATTCCGTCGGGATTTGAATGGGTGCAAAAGAGGAATCTGTTGATCTCCGTCAAAGAGGTCTCTTGTGCCGACTGGCTTGAATTTCTCGAATCTTCAGGCCTGGACCCGGCTATGCTACCAGCTCCCAACGACATTGTTTCCAAATGCATTTATACAAAACGCGATGAGGAGGTTCTGGTAAAAGAATCAAGAAGTATTTTTCGCGATACCAGTTTTGTTGATTCCGGCAACGGAAAGAAAGTCAGGGCAACAGAAAAATGTGAGAACATGCCTGTCACTGGAATTACCTATGAGCAGGCACTGGCTTATTGCGAATGGCTCTCGGAGAAATATGTTGATATTCCCAAATACGCAACCCTCAAATTGAATTTCAGGCTTGCCACGCCGTTGGAAATGGATTCTTTGTTAACCGATGTGCTCGCTCCATGGGTAAAAGAAGATGAACATTATGTTGCGTTTCAAAAGGGTATTAATAAACATGGTTGTGCCATCTATAATCACCTGCACAACAGTTGGTGCGACGCAAACATTCTGATGAAAAAGGAATTCGGCTACGGTGTGCCGATGCAGGAAGGCGTTTTCTTTCCTGACTTGAATGGGTTGATGGACCTGATGGGAAATGTGGCGGAGATGACAAGTGTCAAAGGAATAGCCAAAGGCGGCAGCTGCATTCACATCGCGGATCAATGTCAGCCAGGGGTTGAAAATGCATATGATGGTCCGCAAATGTGGCTTGGGTTTAGGGTGGTAGCTGATCTTAGGAAGTAGGATGAGAAGTTGGGAAGCGAGAAGTTGAGAATTAAAGAATAGTCTCTGGCAATGAGATTGAATTTTAAAGCCCGAAGGGCTGGCATTAAAAGATATGAATCGTTTGCTGCGCATGAACCCCGAAGGGGTGACATATAATATCACCCCCTCGGGGTTTATAGCAATTGAGGGTCATTTTTTTATAATAAATTCATCCCTTCGGGATTGCCGAAATCTTAAGGGATGAACTCTATCCTAAAATTCAATTATATGAAATCCTTCTTAATTCTATTTCTTAGTTCAATCGTTCAGTTATCCATCGGACAAGTCATCCCTTCACCGGACGTGCAGATCAAAGTCGCTCTGCTGGCATGCGCGGAAGAATCGAAGGACAAGGCCATGGTCTATGGATATTCTCCCAAAGGAGAATTCATCGTCTTGCGAAAGGGTGAGAATGAAATGGTTTGCCTCACGGATGATCCAGCGTTGCCAGGTATCAATGTCTCATGTTATCATAAGAGCCTCGAGCCCTTCATGATCCGGGGACGTGAATTGAAGAAGGAGGGAAAATCGTTTCAGGAAGTCTTTGATATCCGTGAACAGGAAGTGAAGGCCAATAAACTTCAGATGCCCAAGCAGCCGGCCACGTTGGTTGTGTTTACAGCGGATAGCTATGATGCAACCACCGGTGAAGTGAAGAACGGCTACTCAAGATCTGTGATTTACATTGCCTATGCCACTCCGGAAAGCACAGGTCTTCCATCCAAACCCGGCGCTCCGGGGATGCCGTGGATTATGAATCCAGGTACACACCGTGCGCACATTATGATTGATCCGCCTAAGAAGAATTGATGTCATATTTTTCATGTGCTTCAATGCCTGAATAGGCTTCGGAATTTTACTTCATACTAGGCATAAAAATCCTTACGATCTGTCATTGCTAGTTCAACAATAAACTGCGCCACTTTTTTTGTCACAGCCTGAAAATAACGTGCGCCTTTCTCCGCTGTTGCCTTTCTTGGATCGCCCACACCGGTATCTCTCGTGACTTGGGTCCACTTCCGCTCGGCCCAAGCCCAGCCTTCACGAATGGCCGTGAACCGAAATTTCTTCGCCCCTCCATCACCTGCCTCGGATAGAGGTTGTACCAAATGCGGCACCAAATGCATCATCAAACTTGTTTCCATCTCACCCGCATGATCATCTTTATTCTCAAAGAATTCCTTCTGATCCAAAGCCTGAAACCAGTTGCACTGACAGAGAAACATGTTCGGGAATTTTAAACCCAACTCCCGGATCATGGTTTTAAAATCGTTGCTTCCATGGCTGTTAAGAATGATCAGCTTATGGATGCCCTGCCGATCCAACACCTCAATCAAGTCGCGCAAAACGAGCAGCTGCGTGCTTGGGTTCATATTCATATCCAGTTTCACATCAAATTGGCCCGTGTTTACACCAAATGGCACCACAGGAAGGACAATGACTTTGGCACCTTGCTCCCAGGCAAGCCTCGCTGATTCTGCCGCAATTTGCTCTGCTTCTATGATATCAGTTCCGTATGGCAAATGATAATTGTGCGCTTCGGTGGCGCCCCAGGGAAGAATCCCTACTTCATAGTTTGATTCTTTGACGGTCTTCCAGTGGGTTTCTGACAAAATGTAAGGACGCATTGTTGGTGAACGATTTTATATTAACAATGTACGATTTAGGCTATTGAGAATAACCATCAACCATCCCGATAGCCATTTGCTATCCAATATGAGAATATTTTTTGGCGGATAGCCAACAATTGATGACGGTTTATTGCAGGGGGTTGGTTGGCCGCCACTTCAAGCGGATGTGACTCAAACAAAATATTTTAACGGCATGATTGTTACTTCGGCATTGGGATTGCGATGAGATAACCATTTCCCCTCCTCACGGTGAGGCTCTCACTGCGCAACCATGGATTGTGACGCTTCAGGAGTTTGTAATTGATCCCTTGCTGGTGAGAAAACCCAACAAGGTCCCTGATCGTCTCTTTTACTTCCACATAATGCAGGTGTTCACGTTGATAGAGGTGATCGGGATTTAATTTGAATCCATATCGCTCGGGATGCTCTACAATCTCCTTGATGGCCAGTATCCTGAACACATACCTTGAGGTTTCTTCGTTCAGGTAGAGGTCATAGTAATCATTTACCCGTTGACTGTCCAGTTGCCTTCCCAAACCTGCCATACCGCAGTTGTAGGAAGCCGCTGCCAGCGTCCATTTCCCGAATTTTGTGTAAGCTTTTTTTAAATACTTGCTGGCCGCCACCGTGGCCTTGAGAGGATCATAACGTTCATCCACTTCTTTATTGATCTCCAATCCCAATTCACCTCCCGACGTCTTAAGTATCTGCCAGAATCCAACCGCTTGCTTAGGGGAAACATCATTGAGCAAAGCAGATTCAATGAGGGGCAGGTATTTGAAGTCAGGAGGGATTCCGTTCTTCTTGAGGATTGAATCAATTTGTGGGAGCCAACGGTTTGCGCGCTTGATGAGAAACAGGGTGTTGCTGTGGAGGTAGGTATTGATCTGCAACTCTTTGTCGAATCGCTCAAAGACATCGGGAGTACCCAATGGAACTGCCTCTCCTGCAAAGGAAGCCTCCTTGGGCACGTCAATTGAAACAGTCGATGAAGGCAA
>JAYVEZ010000146.1:0-2672 GCA_043773645.1 Cytophagales bacterium | reverse complement strand
CACCACAATCTGGATCGCTGAAAACTCCGGAACGTTATATCGCACTCCATAGTTAAGCGTGTTGAGCCGCACGTATAATCCTGGCTGTCCCGGACTTTGCGGGTGATTGTACTCTCTGCGGATATTTTGCTGAAAACCCACAATGCCATCGATATCGCCTTTTCCGATTGAGTAATGATGATGGCTGTAAATCCGATAATGCTGAATGTGCTGATGAAGCGGGCTCAACGCGTAAGCTTTGAGTTCCTGATCCCGGACTATAGGTCTGTCTTTAATTTGGTCGGCGGGAAACTCATCTGTCTGGCTGGTAAATCTTCGGGTCAGTGAGTCACGGCTGCCATCTGGAATTCCCTGCAGGTTATCATATACCGTAAAATTCAAATTAGAATTTCCATACTTGTTTGAATAGCCAACCAAAACAGAAGCATTGTTTTCCTGAAATCCGGTATTGTAAACACGACCGTCTACACGGTTGGTATAATTTCTGGCCCTTCGGTAAGAGCCATTGACATTGATCAACCAATGCTTCCTGCCGTAGCCCAGCCGAAGTCCATCACCGATCAAACCGTTATTACTTTGGTATTCCGAAACAAACTTTCCGCGCACTATTCCGTCCTTCTCGCGTTGAACAGAGGGAAACAAACTCACCACCCCTGCCACCGCATCGGAACCATACATCAAACTGGCTGGACCCTTGATTACTTCGGCCCGTTCCACATGGTAGGTATCTACTTCGATTCCGTGCTCATCCCCCCACTGCTGTCCCTCCTGCCGGATCCCATCATACAACGTCAGTACGCGGTTATATCCAAGTCCCCGGATAAAAGGTTTCGAAATGTTGGGTCCCGTTTTTACGGCGTTCAACCCGGGAACATGGCTGGCCAACACATCGATCATGTTGCTCGCCAATGTTTTCTCCAGGTCCCGCTCCGATACGCCGACAACGGCAACCGGGTTTTCCCTGATCAACGTAATTCTTGAAACCCCCGTAACCACCACTTCATTTAGTGTTCCATGAACAGGCGTCAGGTAAAGGATATACTGCTCTTGCTGCAGTGATACTTCGAGGGTGTCCGTTTCATAACCTACGTAGGAAAAGATCAACGTCGCTCCGCTACCCTGAGGAACGGCAATGCTGAAATACCCTTTGCCGTTGGTATGGGTTCCCGTTTGGGATTGAAGCAAGGTCACATTGCAAAAGGCGAGCGCCTGAAGGGTCCCCACATCGGCTACGGTCCCGCTAACGCGGCGGCTTTGGGCGGACAGATCAATGACCAACAGGGAAAGGAGGAAAAAGCATAAGGAGTGCGTCCACTTCATGAATGGGCAAATATAGAGAGTATTATTAGCTTACTCATGTTATTTTTATTAGGCTAACCTAATTTATTTATTCGCCGTCTATTTTCCTATCTTTGGGGGCCCCTTTATCACTTATGACGCAAACACTTTCTGAAGAAAATTACCTGAAGGCCATTTTTCACATCGGCAAGCAAGGGCAGGATAAGGCAAGCGCCACCTCTATCGCCGAAGCTCTGGGCAATAACCCAGCTTCCGTAGTGGATATGATCAAAAAACTGGTCGAAAAGAAGTTAATCCAATACGACAAAACCAAGGGAGCCAAATTGACGGAAAAGGGATTGAAAGCGGCCTTATTGATTGTGCGGAAACACCGGCTCTGGGAAGTTTTTTTGCACGATAAGCTCGGCTATCATTGGGACGAGATCCACGAGATGGCCGAACAATTGGAGCATATCCGGCACGACGATCTTGCCGACCGCCTTGAAAAATTTCTTGGTTTCCCGGAATACGATCCCCATGGAGATCCCATTCCCAAATCCGACGGTCAAATGCCCCGGATTCCAAAGAAAACATTGTCTGAAGTGGAGCCTGGAAAAACGTGTCAGGTGCTCGGGGTCAAAGATACTTCCACCGCATTCCTTCAATACCTGCTTCAGTTAAACATCGGCATTGGAACCAAATTAAGAGTCAGGTCGAAGATTGAATTTGACGGTTCTATGAATCTGACAATCGGAAAGGACACCGATGTTTCTGTTTCTAAAAAGTTTGTTGAGAGTATCCTCGTAGCCTGAAGGGGAAAAGTCATTGGCAAAAAGCCAGTAAGGCCTGCCAAGCCTCTTCCATTATATTTTCCTTCAGCATATCCTGGGCAAGACGGTGGACCGACTCTTCGCCACTTTCCAAACCAAGTTTAATGCTGACAAGGTTCAGAAATGCGCGAAGTCAAGTGGCCCGCAAAATTTTCCCGCGGCATTCGCCAAAACCAATTCTTACGCCATCTTTTTCTGCATGGCCAAGAATGACTACCGTATCCCCATCCTCAATAAATTTCCTTTCCGATCCATCCGCCATGCGCAGGGGCCGCTGACCATTCCAGGTGAGTTCAAGCATAGAACCAAACGAATCGGGTGAAGGTCCACTGATCGTTCCCGAGGCGTAGAGGTCTCCTGCCTGGATATTACAACCGTTCACGGTTTGGTGAGCCAATTGCTGATTTACATTCCAATACAAGTATTTGAAATTAGATTGAGATACGGTAGTTGCCTGGCCACGTTCAGGCTGGATCAACACTTCCAGCTTCAAATCAAAATTCTTTTTCCCCTCCACCATCAGGTAAGGCAGCACGGCAGGGTTTTGGCGAGGGCCTTCTACCC
>JAYVEZ010000145.1:0-17793 GCA_043773645.1 Cytophagales bacterium | reverse complement strand
TTCTGGTGACACTTGTCAATGAACTCTTTCAGTTTATTCTTGGTGCCATAATATTTATCCGGCGCAAACATGAATGTTGGGTTGTACCCCCAGCTGTCGTTTCCATTGAATTCCGTAATGGGCATTAACTCAATGGCATTGATGCCCAGACGTTTTAAATAAGAAAGAGTGTCGATCAGGCTTTGGTAGTTTCGGGCCGTGGACCCAAAGAAATCACGGATCAGCAATTCATAGATGACCAGCTTTTCTTTTGCCGGCTTTTGGAAATTGGTGTTCTGCCATGGATACGGTGTCTGGCTCGTTTGCAACACGGCCACCCTGTTGAAATACCATTTATCTGAAACTGCTTTGGGAGGAAATGTCATGAGGGAAGGATAGGCGGTGGAGGGTATAAACTGGTCATCGGGATCCAGAATCTTGTCTGCATACGGATCTGCGATCAACACCGACTCCTCGACGAGATATTGAAAGCCATATTCCTTTCCTGCCACGAGGCCCGTCACTTCAAGCCAAAAATGCTCACCCGATTTTTTCATTTGGAACGCAGTATTGACATCCCAATTGGTAAAGTCACCGATGACATAGACTGAAGATTTCCCCGGAGCCCACAAACTCAAAGTCACCTTGGTAGGATCAGCCGCATAGTTGATGCCATCCACGATACCCACCGGACGGGGTTGTTGCACCACTGCAGAACGAACGGTATAAGTGAAAGTTGATGACAGCGTTTGACTCCCAGAAATCGCCTCACACACAATGGATACTGTGCCACTGGATTCAGTGACGGTGTGCGTATAGTTCAGTACGGTGCCCTGTGAAACCGTACTCACGACGGCACCTCCAATTTTCAATGTCATGTCGGAGGCTGAGGTGGTGTTTGCCGTGATGTCAAAACTCTCGCCCTGGTTTTTGAACAAGAATTTTGAGGTCGGTTGAGAGAAGGCAAGTGAAAATCCCTGCACAAAATCAATAAACTTGTCGTTGTCCGTCTGTTTGTTATCGTTCCAGTTGCGGCTCTTTAACTTCAGACCCATTTTGGTAATCTGGCCGACCGTCTTGTTAAAAAAAGAAGTAGGTGTAAACGTGATCTGGTATTTGTCAGGGTTGGTGCTGATCCTGGTGCACTTGGCTGCATCTTGAGAGGAAGTAGCAGGGTTGACGTTGGTAGGCGCGTCGATATCCGTTCCTGCAGGATTCTTTAGCCATGCCCAGATATAAACAGGGTTGGAAGTATTGTCCCACGGAAACTTATCCAAGCTGGTGCCCGTGACATCCACCGTAATCGTCACCGGCTTATCGGCCTGAGGGAGGATGGGCGTTGTGGTTACGACTTGTGAAAATGCTACACCGCAGCAAATCAGAAACAAAAAAATCAGGCTCGTACGTTTCATCTTATCTTAAAATTTCGTTGAAGGGAGGCTGGCTGGGAATCTGGCGCGCGTTTGCAACGCGTGCCCGTGCGCGCTCCATTCGACGCCTATTATCCACAATCTCCTAATAAGACTCACCTCACTTCCCCATCCTCCCCATCAAAAACCGCCTCTCAAAAACCCCTCCCACCAGCAATATATTCCCATACACCGCCGCCACCGACGATGCTGAAATCTCCGATCCATCATTCATGTAAATAGTTTCTTGCTTGAACTTGCCATCTTCTATTGGCGTGAGTTTGATGATTTCCGAAGGCGACAACGTTCCTTCCTTCTTTGAATGAGCCAAAAACTTCAGCAACTGAGGATGACAGCCCACCCAAAGATTGCCATCCGCATCGACATCGATGTTATCGACGCCTGTGCCTGTCTCGATCTCACTGGCGAGCGTGAGGGCGCCAGACGACAAGTCGCGGTGGTAGACCATGATTTTTTTATCGCTGCTACCTGCAAGGTATAGATCCTTTCCATCCAAGCTGATGTTTACGCCGTTCGCATATTTGATGTCCTGTGCGGAAGTGATGGTGACTTGCTTGCCGTCAAAGTATCCCACATTGCCTGTGCCAATCATGAGGAGGTCTTTGATGCTTCTCAATCGGCCTGCTTTTTCATTGTGGTCGTTGGTAAAATAAAACGACCGCTCACCCACACCCACCACATCATTCGGACTGATGATCAGCGGATCAGCGATGCTTTCAAGATGCAGGAGAGAATCATTTCTGTATTGGAATATCTCGATGTAGTTTCCTTCGAGGCGGTGGTTCAACACAAACAACATCTTTTTGCTTTCCGGGGACTGATAAAATGAAATGCCATGAGGGTGAAAATCTTCCTGGGGGAAATTCAACGTGACATTCACCGGAGTTGGTGTGGAGTCATTCAGGTTGAGGGTGTAGATGGCGCCTTTGATTTGTTGATTCCGGAGCATTCTTGCCCAGCGGTCGTCGGAAGAAAGAAAAGCGATGCCCGTATTTTGGTCGATGTCAATGTCTTCCACACCCGGAAAGCCCTCCATGGTCCTCATCGATCCTGCAAAAGAGTTGGTAATGGTCTTGAACGCGCCAGACTGCCAGACGGTGCGGAGCACCAATAAGGTTATGAGCGAAATTACGGTGAGGAGGAGGATTGCCTTGCGCTTAAAAGTCATGAGGGGAAAATTACGAATTAAAAATTAGGAATTAAGAATGGGGGTTTGCGGTTGGGGATTTTACCGCAACGGCGCAGAGGCGCGAAGGGGTCTTCGTCAATGCTGGTTGGCGGGGCGTCGCGCTGGCGCGAGTTTGCAACTCAGGCCGGTGCGCATGACATTCAAAACCGATTATCCATCATCTCCTATTAAGACTTACCGCTTCTTTATAGAACGAAAAAATATTACGCCCCTTCAGGGCTAATGCTCTCCCAGCATAGTCCATCGCAGGGCTTAGCGCCCTGCGTTGATGATCTCGCCCCTTCAGGGCGCTAGAAGATGGCCACGCTGGCGCGAGTTGGCAACTCGGGCCGGTGCGCCCTTCAATCAAAAGCCGATTATCCTGAATCTACCTCCCAAGCCGTTGGCGCGCGTTTCCTCCGACATTCCAACCGAGTTTCTGTTTGAAAGTATTTCAGGTATTCCTTTGTGCTTTGTGCCTATTGCTTTAACGGGCGCCACATATGACCAATGATTTTATATCTTATGACATTTGTCACCGAGGTGAGTTTCCAGTCATGCTAAATTGACCTCTACTAAACACCCGCTATATGAAATATTTGCTCCTTCTTCTCTTTGCAATGGTTTCTTTCGGAGGGTATTCACAAACAGAAACTCCGGAACAGACCCTGATCAAGCTTGAAGACCAACGACTGAAAGCCATTATCAACAGGGATTCGATAACCCTTTCAAGCATTTATGATGATAGTTACCATGGCGTATTGGCCTCAGGACGAGCTGTCAACAAAACGGGGGTTATTGAATACCAGTTATCCAACAATCCGCTTGTCAAGATTTCCATCGAAGACGTAAAGGCATCGGTATATGGGAATGTGGGTATCACTACTGGCAAGCAATTTAACCGAAGCAAGTCCGGAACGGTGCTCGGCCACTCCAGGTTTATTCGGGTATATCTTAAGAAAGGCAATGCCTGGAAAATCATTCACAGTCAGGGCACATTGTATGCGGAGGACGAAATGTGATCAGGTGATACCTGCAGGAAAAGGTTGATCGTTGCCAGAACAAGCCTTTATTGAGTAAGAAAATATTGTCCTGTTTGCATCAGAGCTGAAATGCGACTGGTAAGAGGTAAGTGGTAAGAGGTAATTGGTGGTTCAATAGCTCCAGCGGAGCGACCTGTTTGTAGAAGACCATGGATGCAGATGAACCCCAGCCCCAGCGGGGCGACCTGTTTGCATCAGAGATGAAATGCGACTGGTAAGAGGTATCGGTAAGAGGTAAGAGGTAAGTGGTAATTGGTAAGAGGTGATCAGTATTCGGTAATCGATGATCGGTGGTTCAATAGCTCCAGCGGAGCGACCTGTTTGTAGAGGACCATGAACGCAGATGAACCCAGCCCCAGCGGGGCGACCTGTTTGCATCAGAGCTGAAATGCGACTGGTAAGAGGTAAGTGGTAAGAGGTAAAAGGTAAGAGGTAAAAGGTAAGAGGTAATCGGCTTCTCCCGCCGTAGCGTCTCGCGTAGGAGGGTAATCATTGTCCGTGCGGATGGGCCCTTTAGGGTTACCGGCGTGCGGTGGGTTGTATTCGGTAATCAGTAAATCGGTGGTCGGTAGTAGCTCCAGCGGAGCGACCTGTTTGTAGAAACTACAAGGCCAGTTAGGATCAAGCCCCAGCGGGGCGGCCTGTTGAATCAAATGCCCTCATTTCGTTTTTAAGGAGTTATTCAATTGACAATGTCACCCACCATTGTCTCTGCGCACTCTGCGTGTATTCCTCTGCGCATCTGCGTTAAAAAAACCATCGCTTCATCAATTGATCCATTGAATAAAAAACCTGGATAAGTAATAGCAAAAATTTCCAAGACGCTCAGGAAAACCTGATTTACAATATGAAAGCCACTCTTTATCTTTAGTGTATGGATCTTAAGGAGCCCGATCTCTCCGGAACGTACACTATGCTATTCACCAGGCATTCCTGACTTTTGTCATCGCAAGTATCAATCCATCTTCCTACATTCAAACAAAAAAATACTTCCGAATGAAAAAGGTTATCCGAATCAGCTTGTTCCTGCTGTTTACTACTGCCGTGCTATTCTTCGCCATCGTGCCCGGGTATATCGATAAATCAAAGAATACAGTCAGCATCCCTGGGCCTCATGCCAAAAACTCCTGGTATGATTCGATCGCGTTCATCGCCGACCTGCATTGCGACGAACTTCTGTGGGACAGAAACCTGTTGGAGGAAATCAATTATGGCCACGTAGATATGCCGCGTATGCAGCAGGCCAACATGGCGTTTCAAGTGTTTAGCATTGTGAGCAAAGTTCCCAGGGGAATCAACATTGAGAAGAATGATGGCAACAGCGATCAGATCGCCCTATTGAGTTTTGCACAACTGCGCCCTCCGTCCAATTGGTTCAGCATCAGGAAACGGGCCCTGAATCAATGCAACATGCTCCACAAATTCGCGCAGCGATCTGAAGGCCAACTCAGGGTCATTCGTTCAAAAAGTGATTTACAACAATTCATTGCCGACCGAAAGAAAAATCATTTGCTCACCGCAGGGATGCTGGGACTGGAAGGAGCTCAACCGCTGGAAGGCAATCTGGCAAACCTGGATGATTTTTATAAAGTCGGCGTGAGGTACATCGGCCTGGCACACTTCTATGATAATGAATGGGCAGGCTCGGCGCACGGAATGGTCAAAGGTGGATTGACAGACATCGGAAAACAGTTGATCACAAGAATGGACAGCCTCCAAATCACCATTGACCTGGCCCACTGCTCGCTTCAAACCATCGATGATGTGTTGGCCATGCACAGCGGCCCCCTGCTCGTTTCGCATACCGGCGTCAAGGGCGTGTGCAACAATCAACGCAATCTCTCGGATGAGCATTTAACCGAAATCGGAAAACGAAATGGACTTGTGGGAATCGGTTTATGGGAGACAGCCGTTTGCGGAAAGGATGCCGCCGCCACCGCCAAAAGTATTCGATACGTCGCTGACAAAATTGGTGTTGACAAAGTGGCTCTCGGATCGGATTGGGATGGCGCCATTGCATCGCATTTTGATGTAACGGGCCTGCCAAGAATTGTTACTGCACTCGAAAGTGAAGGATTCAACAGAATCGAAATAGAAATGATCATGGGAGGAAATGTGAGGGACTATTTTTTGAGAAATCTGCCTGATTAAGATTTCGGTTGATGGACTACCGCGGAGGCACTGAGGCGCAAAGCAACAATGTAAAATGTAAAACGCTAAATGTAAAATGCAAAAGGTAATACAGGACTTCGGTCATATTATAGGTTACACCCAAAAGAACCTCGGTCCAACTTTATCATTTTACATTTATTATTTGACATTTATTATTTTACATTTTGACTTCCTAAGGATATGGCATATCTGAAAAGCCTCACAAGATCTTCTTCGTTATTAAAATTAACCTTTTCCTTATTGATGTGCGCCTTCAGGATGTCCTCCTGGTTTCTAAAAGTCCTGTAAAAGCCCTGCTTGGTGGCGGGGGAAATGGCTCCACTTCTTTCGATGAGATAGTATTTTGTAATCCTTTCGTACGTCACATCAAGACTTCGCGATACCGTAGAGGTGGTTCCATTGGTCGTGGTGCCATAACCCTCATTGGTTGGCTTGGGTAGGCGCTTGATCAATTGCGCATTGGCTGTAAGAAACCCGAACGTATCCGCTGCTAAAATCTTATAGAGGCCACTTTTAACATGGTGATAAAAGTCTTCATTGCCAATGTGTACATAGGTGACAGCTGCAGGCTCCTTTATTAAGAGCGTGTCACCCATTTCATTGATGAAGGTTAGTAAACTCAGATACAGGTCGTAATTGAATTTGGCACTCTTTGTTTTTTCACCCCTTGGGTCCGTAAGATAGCCGTCTTGATAGTCAACGTTGAGACACCTGAAGCTAATTGGTAGCGCGCCAGCCGGATTCTGCCTTGCATTTATCGTGAAAGTTTCAGGTTGAGAATATGAATCAACAGAGCAAGCAAGGAAACAAGCAGCAATAGAGATCGCTTTACCGACCTCCAAAAGAGCATCAAGGAGCACCGCACCAACAATCAGCGTTCTCCCATTAACCATTACCTAGTTTTTCTTTATAAATATAAACTCCCCTCCCTCATCTCCTGTCTGTCCGATCTCACCATATTGTGGCACCTGGTTATTCGGGCTTTTGTCAATCACCTGCCGCCTGATGCCACTGAACAACTCTTCTGCAGCAATGTAAGGCTCCTGGTTTTCGTCCAGTTTTTGTATAAGCGCATCAATAAAAACACTTTTATCAGGGACCTTCTCCAATGTACCGCTGGTCATGGCCTTCCGGCTTTTGCGCAGGTACAACGTTTCAATGGCAGTTGAGGCATTCTCAAACACGGCACGTGTTTTGAAAATGCCGCCGGAGAAACATGCATCCGTAACGAGCAGGGTATGCCGAGATCCAATACCTCCAATGTAATCACGCAAGGTGCCATTGGACATCCATGATGACCGCTTGTTTGGCTCCGCGTCCGAGGGAAGCCAGTAACCCTGGCCGAGTTGCTCATCCCAATATCCATGTCCGGCATAGAAGATCAGCAGGTTGTCGAATTTGTCCAATTTGGATTGAAGCTCATCAAATTTTGCATAAAGGGTATTGCGGTCAGGGTTTTCAAGAACCATCACATTCTGTTCTTTGAAAGAATACTTATTCATTAACACATCTTTCAACCGCCTCATGTCTTTGGCGGGCTGGTCCAGGTCATTGATGCTTGGATCTTTATAATCCTGGATGGCAATGAGAATCGCATGGTATTTGTCACTGTCGACGCTTCCGCTGAACCGTTTGTGCTCTATGATCAACTTTTCTTCAAAACTATTCCCTGCATTATCTGCCACCAGCATGACAACGGTTTTCTCTGAGTTAATGGGTACATTCAGTTCCAGCAAATAGCGGTCCGGCTGCTTAGGGTCGACGGCCAGTTTTACTCCATTGACTGAAACCTCTTTGACTCCACTGAGGTCGGTGACATCCAGCATCAGTCTTACCGTGGGTTGGTGCACCACTGACTTTAGGAATCCAGTAGAAGCATCCTTTGTACTCAATAACTTCGGGCTGAGCACCGAAATGGAAGGAGGTGTGACGTCGTAGGTCTTCCAGGGTTGGATATTCAATGCAGTACAATCAAACAAGGATATCCACGTACTCAAGTCAGCAACTGCCATCCATTTTCCGTCAAAAGAAAAATTCAAAGAACTTACCAGTTGGCCAAAATCATTTGATTTATGAATGATTTTACCAAAAATATCCAGGATAATCACTTCTCCCCTGGCCCCACCAATCAGGATGTATTGACCGTCGGGGCTGAAATGGAGATCGGTTACCCAATCCTTGTTGGCTTGAAAAGTACTCTTGTTGGTTCCGCTAGCAATGTCCCAAAGCTTTATGGTCTTGTCATAGCTTCCGCTCGCCAACACCTTTCCCTCGGGATGAAAGCTGACCGCGCGAACCCAATCTTTGTGACCCGTTAGCGGATTGGCGATTTGGCCCGTTTCTACATTCCAGAGTATAACATCATTGTCAGCAGAACCGGCGGCGAGCAATTTACCGTTGGGGGAGAAGTCCAGCGACAATACCTTTTCATTTCTACCCTGAAAGTGCGTGATCTTCTCCCGGGTAGCCAGGTCCCAAAGATTTATCCTTCCATCATCGCTTCCAGTGGCCAGTATTCCGCCAGACGCTGTGAAAGCAATTGCTTTGGCAAGTCCGACCGCTCCGTTGAGTTTAAAAGATTTTGTTTCCTGAAAGTCATACAACAAAAATGTTCCATCCTCGCTGGACGAGGCAACGTAGCGGTTGTCATAACTGCAGGCCAATGCAACAATTTTCGAAGGATGCCCAGGCAGGTTCCATGTATCACGATTGGTAAGGTCAAAGACGGCGAGGGTACCCTTATCACCACCTATCACCAGGCGTTTTGAGTTGATTGAGAAAGCAAGGGACCGCACAACCTCCTGGTCAGCGAGCTTGAATTTGACCCTTTCTTTCAACACCATCTGCCCAACAGATGGTGAAACAATGGTCAGCCCAAAAATGAACAGCCATATCTTTTTCATGGTGATCTGATTTAAAAGTCCCGTTTCTTCTTGCCAACGCCTACATAATATTTCAATCCGATAGAACCCTGTATCCAAAATACTCCATCAATGTTGCTGGGCGACTGAAATCCGGCGCCATAATTTAATGCCTTTATGAATGCATCCGAACTGCTATCTGTTAGCTCAACACCACGAAAGCCTGCCAACAATACCAAAGACAGCGGCGTACTTAGTTTAATTTCCACACCCAGGTCGGCTGCTATGCCAAGGCTCGTGGAAGACTTGAGCTCAAATGCCGGCTGTGTTTGGGTTGCAATTTTGGTGGATGTCGCTTTAGCCTGGTGCATCGTGTTGGAATTGGTAAACATATACCCTGCCTGTATGAAAGGTATTACCTTCCTGGTGTTGGCAACGAAATTCAGTTTTAGCTGAATTCCCAGTGAACTGGATGACCCTGTGCGGTGACTGGCAGAACCTGTAAAATGTGTGTTGTTGTAAACCAGGCCTGCACTAAAAATTGGCGTGGCCTCCCAGTTCACATTGGCCGAGAAGGCGGAAGAGCTGGCACCATCGTAAAATTTGATTTGTTGGGATGACGAACCATTATTGGAGGAGGGGGGAGGGATTACAGACCACGCCGTATTCAGTGCGTATTGATCACCTTTATCCATGCTGTTTCCAAACCCAGCATAAATACCAAACGACACTTGCGCCTTGCTTGGCAAAGCTAAAAACACCCACAATAACCCACCAATCAACGATACCCTCCATTTTGCCATGATCATTAGCATTAACTGATTTGGAACGCGACGCCAATCCAAGTTAGGCAAAAATCATATTGTGGGGTGCGATTTGTTAAAAACAATCTAATCCATGATTTGTCAAATCAAAAGTTCACCCTTTAAATAGCCAAATCGCCAAATAATTTGAGCGGGAAACGGGACTTATAATAGAATTAGATTGGGAAAATTAATTAAAGTTATGTTGATCTGCTAAGCCTTGAATTTGCAGATTTCTGATGGCCTCAGAAAGCGCAAGTTTCGCCCTATTTACGTATTTGACCTCAAAGTAAACACCCTTATGTTAAGCTTCATGGTGCGTGCAGTTGAAAGTCATATCTCTTCTTCCCAGCTTCAAGCTTCTCAACTTCTTTTGATTGGGGTTGTGTTCAGTGCCTTGTTCAGGCCTTGTTTGCGCTTTCTTCGGGATACTTTCGCTTCTTCGCCCCTCCTTCACCCGTTCTTCGCTTAAGCTGGTGATCAAAACGGCTTGCAAAAATGCATTTCCCGCACCCGGCTAGCCATCGCGAGCAGATTGAATGTACAGATCGCCGCAGATTCTTTGTTTTGCATTGTCAGCGAAATCCGGGTCCTCAATCAGCGATAATCAGCGGGAAAGCTTGAGATACAAAAGAAAATTGAGGCGCTACCGGGTTTACCAATACCCCAAAATCTGTATATAATTATTAGCAAGCAGGTATTGACCTATATTATATAGGTACATGAATCATTTTCAAGCTAGTTTATTGGAAAGGGATTACCTTAGTCCACAATTTAAGACCCATGAGCATGGTATTGTCTGCAATCGGTCCAGTCCCCATGAATGAATAATATTTAGTCTTTTTAAATTAAATCCATGTTATGAAACCTCTTGCTTTTGGCAAAGTCTATCTCTTACTCATTTTTCTATTGGTCCAATTTGTCTCTTTTGGCCAACGCGGAAAGATCATTAAGAACGGGGACGGTGTGCTGGACCCAAATCATGACGGGTACGTTTCAAAAACGATCGCTGGCTTTTCTTCAAGGTTCAACAGCGTACAAGAATTTGAAATAAAAATGTTTGGGCTTCCAAAAGTCTTGGGCAAAGAGGCCAATGCCGGTAGTGCCAAGGATCTCATTCCAGACAGTGACGGACATGCGGTATATGCTGGCCAGGATGCTGCCAACAACCTTATTTTTCGTTTCAGGGTTGGCAAAAGTCACAGCAGCATTGAGAGCTGGAGCATACTGATCGATACCGACGATCGCTTCGGCGACAAAGACCCAAATGCCACGCCAAACAACCCCGGATTTGAACTCGACATTACCCTGGTCAAGACAGGGAACAAAGGCATATTTGTCCATAAAATCGATGGAATTGACAAGTGCACAACACCCACACTAAGTTACTCCTATGATTCCCATTGCCAGGTATCCATCGCCGACGATGCAACCTCAGGCTCGCCAGATTATTTCTATGATTACTATGTTCCGTTCGCTGACCTTTCCAAAGCAATCGGCATTACTGCAAATTCAGGATTGAAATATGCTGCAGTCTCCAATTCATCAGGGACCTGTGGGATTGGTGGAAAGATTTCTGACGTTTCAGAAGTAGATGATGACAAATACGGGGATTGCCATTCATGCATGTTCAAAGACATTATGGACTCCCAGTGCCCTACTCATCTGGTAAGAATTTGCCAGACCGGCGAGGGATTTTCAGGCACCAGGGTTCATGCCCCTGCCATCGTTCAGCCGCTGCTCACCGGTGCACGAAGCGTTTTAGGAACCACCGTTGAAAGCAACATCTTTGTTATTATACAAGTGTACACCAACACTGCAACTGCCGGAAGTTCTCCAGCCTGGGGCAGCACCCCCCGAGAGCGGCACGGAATATATGCCGTCGGAACCAAATGGTCGGCTGCACTGACCAGCCCCCTTCGGCCTTATGACAAGGTGGTTGTATCTGCACAGTTTGCCGAACACAGCGTTCCTTGTGATGATGATGATGATGAAAATGGGAACGCCACCTCGTTTGCGATTGTTCAACCTAACCATCCGCCAGTAGCCAATAATCAAACGGTGACCCTCGACGAAAATAAAGTCACGCCCATTACATTATCAGGAAGCGATACGGAGGGCAGTGCGCTCACCTATACGGTTGTCAGCACTACTGCCCACGGAACCCTTAGCGGTACTGCTCCGAACCTTACCTTTACACCAGCACTCTATTATTTTGGCACTGACAGCTTTACTTTTAAGGTAAACGATGGCTCAGTTGATTCCAATGTTGCAACCGTATCGATTGTTGTGAAATTTGTAAATCATCCTCCGGTGGCAAACCTTGTCAACGTGAGCTATAATACCAACACCCCTGTTACGTTCCTGTTAAGTGGTACAGATGTCGATGGCAATACACTTTCTTATGTTATTGTAAGTCAGCCCGCTCATGGCGCTATTTCTGGCGTTGCACCGAATCTTACTTATACGCCGGTACAAAACTACATTGGTAGTGACAGTTTCACTTTCAAGGTGAATGATGGCACTTTTGATTCGAATACCTCAACAGTTTCCATCAACCACAACTCCGGCACGAACCATGCTCCTGTAGCCAATGGACAATCGGTAATCCTTGCAGAAAATGCAGTCACCCCGATTGCGCTGACGGCAGTGGACATAGACGGCAATAGCCTGAGTTATACAATTGTTGGTTCCCCCGCCCATGGAACACTTACTGGTACAGCGCCGAATTTGACGTATGTCCCTTCCTTGTATTATTATGGTCCGGACAACTTTACCTTCAAGGTTAGCGACGGTACGCTTAGCTCCAATACAGCCACTGTATCCATAACAGTGACCTATGTCAACCATCCTCCAGTGGCCATTAACCAGAGCATCACAACAAATGAAGATGCCTCCATCACCATTACACTCACAGGCAGCGATGTAGATGGCAACTCACTTACCTTCAAAGTGGCGAATGCTCCAACCCATGGTACGTTGAGTGGTTCGTTACCGGCGATTACCTATACGCCTACTTTGTATTATGCAGGCAATGATAGTTTTACATTCCTTGTCAATGACGGCACCGAGGATTCAAGTCCGGGCACGGTATTTCTTTCACTGACACAGGTGAATCATGCACCGGTGGCCAACAACCAGGATATTAACGTAACTAAAAACGTGAGCAAGGCCATAAATTTAACCGGCACGGATGTGGATGGCAATAGCCTGACATATACGGTTATTGCTGCCCCGACCCATGGCACACTTAGCGGCGCAGCGCCAGATCTGGTGTACATGCCCGCTCAAGGTTACATTGGCAACGACGGTCTTACATTCAAAGCAAATGATGGTTCTCTGGATTCCAGTCCCGCCACCATTTCTCTCTCCGTCACCTATTCCAATCTTGCTCCAACGGTCACTGCCCTCCAGGTACTTTATACAAGAGAGGACTCCACACGACTGGTTTGCCCGGATGTGGTAGATATAGACCAGGATATACTTTTTCTGCAATCCGCAACGAATACTTTAGGCGGCGGACAAATGATACAGGCCAGCGCGCCCTATGATTTTTGCTACAGCTTTACTCCTCCCCCATATCTCAATGGAAGATCAAATTGGGAACTGAAAATCTGCGATGAGGGAGGCCTTTGCGCCACTGCTGCCGTCCAGATCATTATCCTTCCCAAGAATGATCCTCCTTTTGCGATCAACGATGAAATCGAAGCCCCACCCCGTGAGACCAGTACCATCAATGTTCTTGACAATGACCGTATCATCAAGCCGCCCTATGAGGAATTCTATGACATCTTTTCAAGCGACCCTAACTACAAGGATTTTCTGACTCTATCAACAACTCCTGTGAAGGGGCCATTCCATGGAACCGTAAAGATGGACCCGAATGGCGTTGTTCAATATACGCCCAGGATCGACTTTTCCGGACCCGATTCTGTACGCTATACCGTATGCGACAATGGAAAATTGTGTTCTTCTGCCACCTTGTTTATCAAGGTTGCCTATCCCACTTTGAAAGTTTATGATGGATTATCACCAAACGGTGACGGAAAGAATGATTACTGGAGAATTGACGCCATTGAGCAATATCCCAACAATACGCTTCGCATTTTCGACCGGTACAATAACCTGGTTTACGAAACAACCGGTTACAGCAACGAAGGCAATAACTGGCAGGGCCAGTCCAACCGGGGCACCAGTTCCAGCAGCCTGGTTGACGGCACTTATTATTATAGCCTCAACCTAGGGAACGGAGAGCAACCCTTAAGCGGTTATGTCATACTCAAAAGGCAGTAGGGATGCCAAGGATAGTCCCGCTAATTATAATTTCACTGACGATTTCAGCAGGGGTTTACGCACAACAGGATGCGACCTATGCCTCATACATGTTTAATGGTTTGGTGATCAACCCGGCGTATGCAGGAACTTCATCTTCTATGAGCGCTTCATTTCTGGAACGTTTTCAAAACATCGGACTTAAAGGGGCTCCCGAAACAAAAACCTTTTCAATCCATTCGCCGCTCGCAAAGACCCGGGCAGGTGTTGGACTAATGATCATTGATGACCGCGCTGGAGTCTACAGTCAGACAGGGATCAACGGTGACTATGCCTACCGGATACCCATCAATAGCAAATCAACCCTTTCTCTTGGCATTCAGGCGGGTGCCATCTGGTACCGGGCCAACTACAACGATCTGTCGCTTCTGCAGAATCCCGATCCGGCCTTTACACAAAACATTACGGAAATTAGACCCAACCTGGGAACCGGTATATATTATTATTCAAAAACCGGTTACGCAGGATTGTCTATGCCACATCTTATCGATATTACTTTTAATACAACCGGCGTTCCGATCCATCAGAGCATGCCTGTTATCCTGACCGGTGGGTACGTTTTTACCCTTAACCGTATGATAAAATTCAAACCCAATTTTTTGTTGCAAGCCGTGGATGGAAAGCTTGCGGAAGCAGACGCTAACATCAATATTCTTTTGGATGAGGTGATCTGGTTTGGTCTTTCGTATAAATCGACGCGGTCCGTTGCACTCCTGACCCAAGTCCAGATTACCGATCAGTTCTGTATCGGGTACACGTACCAGATAAATACGGGCCCTGTGAGGGCCATTGAGATTGGGTCCCATGAGCTAATGGCAAATTACCGTTTCAAGTACAACAAAAGAGGCGTCATCACACCAAGATATTTCTAGTGAAATTTCCGCTATCCATTTCGCTTGTATTTTGCTGCTCGCTCGTCGTAGGGCAAAGCACAAATATTTTTACCTTGCTGCACAGGAATGAAAAGAAAGCTGATTTGTTCTACAATCAGATGGCATACCGTAATGCCCTGGAACTTTATCTTCACATCCTCGATAAAGATGCCAGCGATGTTCATGCCCGTCAAAGGGTAGCGGAGTGTTATGTGAAACTGAATGATCCCGGCTCAGCCAGGGCCTTGTATTCCTCCCTTGTCAAAGAGAAGAATATCCCACCCTCTGTAAAATATGAATATGCCGACGTTCTCTGCAGTACGCTACAGTACAATGAAGCGATGATGTGGTATGAGGACTATGGTAAGGCAGTCCCTAAAGATCCATTACCAAGGGAGAAGATTGATTTTATTAATCATATCAGTTTATATTATCGCGACACCGTTTTTTTTAAGTTGGATGAAATAAATGTCAACTCCGATCATGCTGATTTCGGACCCCAGATTTACAAAGACGGCCTGGTCTTCGTATCGTCACGCGACCATGACCAGTTCATTAAGCGGCAATCCATGGCCTCGGAACATCATGAAGAAGCCCTTCTCAATCTGTTCTATGCAAGGAAGAGCAATGATGGCAAATTTGGGTCGGTAGAGTTTTTTGGTGGATACCACCTCAAGAGTATCTATCATGACGGTCCGATTGCTTTTTATGACAATTTCCGCAAGGCGTCCTTCACCCGGAACAGCATGACACACGCCCACGGCCAGACAGTTCCGGATTCCCTAGGTCGGATAAATCTCAAGATATTCTTTGCCGATGTGGAACAATCCGGCACATTGAAAAATGTAACTTCTTTTGAGCATAACAACGATCATTACTCCACGGCCCACACTACATTCTCCTCCAACGGGCAAACCATGTTTTTCGCATCAGATAAGGGCGGAGGCTTTGGTGGTGCGGACATCTATTATAGCCGAAGAGAAGGAGGAAAATGGAGCAAACCTGTGAACGCAGGGAAATCCATCAATACCTCCGGTGATGAATTCTATCCCTTTCTCTCTAACGACAGTACTTTGTATTTTTCTTCCAGCGGCCATGGTGGCTTCGGGGGTCTTGACGTTTTTGTCAGCAACCGCAGAAAGGGAGTATTCCAAAAGACGCGAAATCTTGGGTCTCCCATAAACACATCAAGGGATGATTTTTCCCTTATCACCGATTCTACCGGCAGGGCTGGATACCTTGCATCCAACCGAAAAGGCGACGGAACCTCCGATGACATTTTCTTTTTTAAGACCAACCACAATTATTCATACGGCGTCACCAGAGAGCTGGGCAATCCCACCCACGTAATCCCAAATGCTTCCATTTACATGAAGGATGAGCATGATAACCTCATTGACTCGCTTCAAAGTGATGAGAATGGTTATTTTCGGATTGACCTGCCACTCAACCAGGTATATATTATTTCAGCAAAGAAACCCGGTTACGAGACGCTCGAAAACATTTCTTATATCAATGAAGAAAGAAACCTGGGTGTAGACAGCCTCTTGTTTGAATTGTGGAAGCAAGACCTCACCGTCAAGGGGATCATCTACTCAAAAGAGTCCCAGACCGTACTTGCCGGGGCAACTGTGACGCTGATGAACCTGACCGACAACATCGCTGATTCCTTGGTCGTGGGTGAAAACGGGCAATACAGTTTTCCCGTTTATCCGCGCAAGAAATATCGGATCAAGGTATCAAAATCAGGATTTATTCAAGGCGGATTCACCCTGGATACAAAGGATATTTACAAAGGCGAATTGGTCAACGATGTGATGGTTGAAGAGGTTTATATTGAAAGGGTCATCGTTCATTTTAATTACAACAAAAGTGACCTTTCCCCTGCTTCGACCAGGGAGTTGGATCAGATTGCCAGAACCATGAGGAATTTTCCGGATGCAACGTTGATCATAAGGGCTCACGCAGATTCACGGGGAAGCGAACAATACAACCAGCAGATATCAAACCAAAGAGCAGAAGCCACAAGGAAGTACATGGACAACAAAGGAATAGCCACGAAACGTATAGACGCTAAGGGTTTCGGCGAAGTGCTGATCCTTAACCGCTGCAGTGATGGGGTGGAGTGTACTGAGGAAGATCACTTTCTGAACAGAAGGGCTGAATTGAAAGTGCAGAAATAAGTTATTTAACTCCAATGCCTGGTTGTCCAGCGTTCTGCCACGGTCAATTATACCTATTGAGCGGGAAACGGTCCCGATGGCTATCGGGATCGAACCCCTGCCTTCGCGAGAAGCTTCGGCGGGCAGGCGCGATAAAGTTTCAAATTCGATTCCTGTTATGAGCGGGAAACGGGATTCGAACCCGCGACCCTCAGCTTGGGAAGCTGATGCTCTACCAACTGAGCTACTCCCGCTTATTTATTTGGTGATGTGTTGATTTGGTGATTGAGGGCCCGACATGGGATTACTCCTGCAAATTAACAATTGGACACCAATAATCCAGTCTTCACAATATCAACGTCTGCATCGAGTGAGGCAGGCTGGCCACATCTGCCGCACGGCCGTCAATCCACAATTTATAATTTATCGCCTTGTTGCTCTCATTCATCACCACCACCACCAAACGCCCATCCTCGTTCATGAACGATGTGGTCAGCAGTTGGCTGCGACTGGAGGCGGTACTGATGCGCTTAGCACCCGGCCGTATGAACTTCGAAAAATGCCCGATGTAGTAGTATGAATTGGTGTACCGCAACTGCCCTGTCTTCATGTCACTATGCACGGGTGCGAAACAAAAATTCCCCGCGTGATTGGGGCCACCCGTTTCATCCAGCAATATGTTCCAGTCTGTCCAGCCCACCGTGCCATTGTTGAAATCATTGATCATCGAGCGGCCATACTCCTCCCCCAGCCCCCAATAAGAATACCGTGCCGGATTGAATGTCTCCGCGCAGCCTTCTGTAAACATCAGGTTCTTGTCGGGGTACATTTCGTGAACACGACCCACGTTCTCATACATGCACTCGCCGCCGCTCCAGTCCTCGTACCAATGAAAGCCCATTCCCCACGCATACTTCGCAGCTTCCGGATCTCCGAAAATGACTGACGCACGCTGCAACATCAAGTCGCGG
>JAYVEZ010000144.1:0-7055 GCA_043773645.1 Cytophagales bacterium | reverse complement strand
AGGGTCTTGTATTCACGGAAGTGAGAAACTTTGTAAAGACCGGAGGAAAGATGCGGGCCGGAGATGCTGAATGGCTTGCCATTGAAACGGGGAATGATGTACTCATCTCCCCCACCAACATCGCCGCCGTTGTGAAGAAGATTTCCAAGGAACTGAAAAAAAATAAATTATTACAAAAACAACTGGATGTAAGCGTAAGAAAAATACTCACGGCCAAATATGACGCAGGCCTGCACCACGTAACGAAAATTGAAACGGATAATCTCCTTTCAAAACTTCATACACCCGAATCCAATCTGCTGAAACACCAGCTTTCAGAAGCGGCCATCACGGTGGTGAAGAACGAAAACAATTTCCTTCCAGTACAAACATTGGAAAACAAGTCCTTCATAAGTCTTTCCATCGGGCAGGATGCTGAGAACAATTTCACACGCTACCTTAAAAAATACGCAGCATTTGATACCCGGTCGATCAAGAGCAGCCTGGACACTGCCAGCATCTTACTGAAACCAAATGACATTGTTATTGTTGGAATATTCCCATATGCTCAAGCCCTGGAGAAAGAACTGGCCAACTGGATGAATCGCTTGCTGTCAAGTCATGAAGTGGTGATCGTTCATTTTGGCAATCCAGCTTCGATTGTAGGGTACTTGAATGCCACCTCAGTCATCTCAGCGTATGAAGATCAGGACTATCTCGCCGAAGTGGTGCCTCAGGTAATTTTCGGAGCCCTGCCCGCCAATGGTGTACTGCCCATCGTATTGGACAGCGCAGAAAGTACGCCTCCCATCCAAACCCTGCCGACTGATCGGCTCTCCTATGCTACCCCTGAAGCAGCGGGGATGGACAGCCGGTCAATGGAAAAAATCAAAGTCATCATGAAGGAAGCCATTGACCTTGGCGCAACTCCTGGCTGCCATGTTATTGTAGCCCGGAATGGCAAGGTGGTCTTTGATCAATCGTCGGGGTGGCTTACCTATGAAAACAAAGTTCCCGTCAGTGATGAAACGATTTATGACCTGGCTTCACTGACCAAAGTATCCGCCACCCTTCAGGCCACCATGTTTCTCTATGAAAAGGGATTGATTGATCTCAACAAAAAGGCATCGGTCTACCTGCCGGAGCTCAGGAACACAAACAAGAAGGACATAACCATCATCGACATGCTCACCCACCAATCCGGGTTGGTTGCATTTATTCCGCTATGGCCTTTGACCGTTAAGGATACTCTTTACCTTCCACAGTATTATAGCCGAACACGAAATGAATACTATCCCCTTCAGGTGGCTCATGAGCTTTTTGCCTCGCAACTGATCAGGGATTCTGTATGGATGTGGATCGCCAAATCCAAAATGCAGGAAAAACCACCGCGGACTCCCTACGCTTATCGATACAGCGATCTTGGATTCATGATCATGAAACAAATCGCTGAAAAAATCCTTAACCAACCAATCGATGATTTCTTGCAGCAAAACCTGTATGAACCACTGGGCGCATACACGACAGGTTTCAATCCGTTGGATCGGTTTCCCAGAGAACGCATTGCACCCACGGAAGACGACAAAATATATCGGAAGTCAACAGTGATTGGCACGGTGCACGATGAGCGGGCGGCCATGATGGGAGGCGTATCAGGGCACGCTGGTTTGTTCAGTACAGCAAATGACTTGGCCAAGCTGGGGCAAATGCTCCTTCAGGGAGGTCATTATGGTGGCGCTACCTATTATAATCCCGAAACCATCCGGCTCTTCTCATCGAAGCAATTTCAGGATAGCCGCCGGGGGCTAGGCTGGGACAAGCCCGTTCAAAACGATTGGACCAGTCCGGTCTCTTATTGGGCTTCCCCCAAGACATTTGGCCACACTGGCTTTACAGGCACGTGTCTTTGGATCGACCCCGAGTTTGACCTTGTGTATATCTTCCTGTCCAATCGTGTATATCCGGACCGCAGCAATAAACTTTTGAATGCGAATATACGTTCCCGCATACAAGATGTGATTTACCGATCCATCTTTGACTATTGCGAGGAAGGCTCCCCATTTTCAGAAGTATCGGAAACTGCTAAACAATAATCCGGTGGATCATTCGTCAAATACCATACAAGCAAACCAACCCTTTCACCTTGGAACAAATTAAAATTGGAATTGTCTGTTATCCCACCTTTGGTGGCAGCGGTGTCGTGGCTACAGAACTTGGAAAGGCCCTGGCCAAGGAAGGTCATAAGGTTCATTTTATTACCTATTCCCAACCCAGCCGGCTTGACTTTTTAAACGAGAATCTGTTTTACCATGAGGTTGATTTTCGGTCCTATCCCCTGTTTGAATATCCACCTTATGAGCTGGCATTGGCGAGCAAGATGGTAAGTGTTGTGAAAAATGAACGCCTGGATTTGCTCCACGTGCATTATGCAATTCCTCATGCCTCGGCGGCCTACATGGCCAAGCAGATACTCAAGTCGCAGGGAATTACCATCCCCGTCGTCACCACTTTACATGGAACGGACATTACCCTCGTAGGTAAGGATCCCTCCTATGAACCCGTTGTTACGTTTAGTATCAATCAATCGGACGGAGTTACTGCGGTATCGGAAGACCTTCGGAGGCAGACCTATGAGTATTTTAAGATCACGAATGAAATTGATGTGATCCCAAATTTTATCGATCTCGAAAAATTCAAAAAGCAGAAAAAGGACCATTTTAAGAAAGCCATCTGTCCGCAGGGCGAGGCGTTGGTGGTGCATACTTCAAATTTTAGAAAAGTGAAACGCATCGGAGACGTCGTCAATATTTTTGCCAACATCCATGCTGCCATACCCGCGAAGTTGCTCATGATTGGCGATGGTCCTGAGCGGGACAAAGCCGAGGCCCAGAGTCGGGAACTGAATATTGAAGGAGACGTTCGATTTCTGGGTAAGTTGGAAGCAATCGAAGAGGTATTATCGGTGGCCGATCTGTTTCTCATGCCTTCAGAAAAGGAAAGTTTTGGTTTGGCGGCCCTGGAAGCAATGGCGTGTGAAGTCCCTCTTATTTCTTCGAATGCGGGTGGACTGCCGGAGTTAAACCTGCAAGGTGTGACCGGCTTTCTCAGCGATGTCGGGGATGTAGAAGATATGAGTCGGAAGGCATTATTTGTGCTCGACAAGAATAACCTGCCCACTTTCAAGCAAAATGCCTTGAAACGGGCGAAGGAGTTTGATATTACCAAAATCCTGCCCATGTACGAAAAGGTTTACCAGCGGGTGTTGAAGAAAGTTACTGCCAAAGCGAGTCATTGAAAATAGTTGAAAAAATGACCTTTCGGGGTTAACTTTGCAGTCTTTTGAAAGGCTTTTGTTATGACCACGGAAATTAAACCTCATAATAAGGGCACTAAACAGCTCTTCCAGAATCCCATTCTGGAAAAATTGAGCCGCACCCATATTTCAGTTCCACTCATTATCTTTTTCGCGTACTCCTCCGCACTGTTGTACTGGAGCGTGACACATACTTCACTCTCTATTGCAATGACTGTTGGGATGTTCTTCCTGGGGGCCTTATCCTTTACCTGGGTGGAGTACAATGTCCATCGGTATGTGTTTCACCTGACTCCGGACACTGAAAGAAGAGCGAAGGCACAATACACGATGCACGGTGTGCACCATGAGTTCCCAAAAGACAAGACACGGTTGGCCATGCCGCCCGTATTGAGCATCACACTTTCCACATTGTTACTTTTTATATTCCGACTTATTTTAGGAGACCTTGTGTTTTCCTTTCTGCCTGGATTTCTGGTGGGCTATGCCGGATATCTTTCCGTTCATTATATGGTACATGCTTTTCAGCCTCCGAAGAATTTCATGAAGGCCCTCTGGGTTAATCACGGGGTTCACCACTATAAGAATGGTGAAGTGGTGTTCGGGGTATCATCACCCCTATGGGACTACATCTATGGAACGATGTCCAAATAGCTATTCTTGTCAGAGAAAAAATAGCAAAAGCCGCTCATCAGCGGCTTTCCTCATTTTATTAAGAGATGGCAATTAGAATCTCGTTTGTTGTACTGCCCTTTTCTGGGGGACTTTCGAATACGTGGGGCATGTATAGGTTGAACAGGAGGTGAGGAGGACTGCCGCTGCCAAAACCACCATCGTTACTGTTTTTTTCATATTCTTGACAATTTGTTACCTCAAAAGTAGACGTTTTTATCTGAAGGTTATTGTCCGTAACGCTAATTTTAGTTTTAGGGTTCACTTAAACTAAAAAATAGCAGTTTTGAGAATTTCTGAAACAGAAACCGTCGATTAATGGTTAAGTTTAAATCAATAAGGCAATTCCAACGTGTTAGGCTATCGATTCTCAAAATATTCTCCACCTCCCGAGGGGTCACAAAGTGATTTCGAACGGTTGTTAAAGGTTTTTATGCAGCTGATCTTGATCACCTCCGGCAATGTGTCCGAAGCGCTGCAATGGATGACGGAGGTAGACCGGCAATATAAACTCACCAATGATAAGTACGGCATGGGTGATTTTATTGAAGACCTCAAACGGAATGGCTATATCTCCGAGGAGGGTCCTAAAGGCGAATTCAAGTTGAAAGCAAAGACGGAACAAAACCTCCGTCAGTCTGCGCTGGAAGAAATTTTTGGGCGACTGAAGAAGACACGCGGTGGAGAACATAAGACGCCCCACAACGGCCGTGGAGATGAGGCGACCACCGACCGCCGGGACTACGAATTTGGAGATACCCTCGAGCAAATCTCCATGACCGACTCCATTAAAAATGCGCAGATCAATCATGGATTTGAAGATTTCTTCATGACAGAAGGGGACCTGGAAGTTGTGGAGAATGAATTCAAGACGCAGACATCGACGGTGCTCATGATTGATATTTCACATTCGATGATACTCTATGGCGAAGACCGCATCACGCCAGCAAAAAAAGTGGCAATGGCCTTGGCCGAACTCATCACAAAAAAATATCCAAAAGACACCCTCGACATCCTGGTCTTTGGCGATGATGCATGGCAGGTGGAAATCAAAGACCTCCCCTACCTGCAGGTAGGTCCCTATCATACGAACACCGTGGCGGGTCTCGAACTGGCCATGGATATTTTGAGAAGAAGAAAGAATGGCAACAAGCAGATTTTCATGATCACCGATGGGAAGCCCACTTGTATCAAGCAGGGAATCAAGTACTACAAAAATAGCTTCGGCCTGGACACCAAGATTCTCAATCAGACGTTGAACCTGGCTGCCCAGCTTAGAAAAATCAAAATACCTGTTACGACATTTATGATTGCGACAGACCCCTATCTGAAGGCATTTGTAAGGGACTTTACCAAGGCAAACAACGGCAATGCTTACTACAGCAGTTTGCAGGGCTTGGGAAACCTGGTGTTTGAAGACTTTAAAAGAAACCGGAGAAAAAATCTGTAGTTGTCATTACAGACAAATTTCAAATTGTTATAACTCATAAAATGGATCATAAAAAAATCAAGACCCTCCATCAACTAAAATCAGCCGGCTACCAGTCCAAGTCAATCAAGGAGGAACTCAGGTTCAACCTCATTGCCAAATTGAAGGCGAAAGAAAATGTATTCTCTGGAATCTGGGGATATGAAGAGACAGTCATCCCAGACCTTGAGCGGGCGATCCTCGCTGGCCACGACATCAACCTGCTCGGACTTCGGGGGCAAGCCAAGACACGGCTTGCGCGCCTGATGGTCAACCTGCTGGATGAGTATATCCCTGTCATTGAGGGCTCCGAATTGAATGACGATCCTTTGAATCCCGTTTCAAGGTATGGCCGTGATAAACTTCAGGAGCTTGGAGAAGAAACACCCATTGGCTGGATGCACCGGGAAGAACGTTACACTGAAAAGCTGGCAACACCGGATGTTTCCATCGCAGACCTCATCGGCGATGTAGACCCGATCAAGGCCGCTTCACTCAAACTTCCTTACTCTGACGAACGCGTCATTCACTTTGGCCTGATCCCACGGGCCAATCGCAGCATCTTCGTGATCAATGAACTGCCCGACCTGCAAGCCAGAATTCAGGTGGCCTTATTCAATATTCTGCAAGAAGGTGACATACAGATCCGTGGATTTAAACTACGGCTTCTGTTGGACCTGCAGTTTGTCTTCACTGCCAATCCGGAAGATTATACCAATCGCGGCAGCATCGTCACGCCATTGAAAGACCGGATCGACAGCCAAATCATCACCCACTATCCGAAGACGATTGAGATCGGCAAGAAAATCACCGAACAGGAGGCAAGTATCAAAGCTGAACAGAAAAGGATTGTGACTTTGGTTGAAGTATCAAAGGACCTCGTTGAACAGATTGCTGTCGAGGCTCGAAAGAGCGAATATGTGGATGCCAAGAGTGGTGTTTCGGCCAGGCTTACCATTTCAGCTTACGAAAACTTATTTGCAGCCGCCGAACGCAGGGCCATCATCAATCAGGAAAAAAATACGGTCATCCGGATTACCGATTTCGTAGGGGTAATCCCCGCCATCACAGGGAAAGTTGAACTTGTCTATGAGGGCGAACAAGAGGGGCCTGCGATTGTCGCACAAAATCTGATTGGCAAAGCCATTCGAACGCTATTTGTGAATTACTTCCCCGATCCCGAGAAATTTCGCAAGCAAAAAGAAAAAAGCCCTTACAAAAAAATAACATCCTGGTTTGGCGATGGAAATACCCTTGACTTATTGGGGGACATGACAAACCAAGAGTATGAGAAGAACCTCCGGTCCGTGCCCGGGTTGATGGATGTGGTGAATGAATACCAAAAAGGCCAGGATCCCACCGTGAAACTTTTCCTTATGGAATTTGCTTTGCACGGACTTGCTGAGTATAGCATGATCAGCAAACATTACCTCGCCCGGGGTATGCAGTTTAAAGACCTCATCAGTGGCATGTTCAGTGTGCCTAAAGAAGGTGAGGAAGGCGAAGACGAAGATGAGGCCTTCGGGAATCGAATGAACTAATTCTTCAACAATATTGGCTTCAGGCTGCGAGCATTGGCAAAGGGCCTGAGGCAAGCCGTTGGATCCTGAGCCGTTGGTCAAC
>JAYVEZ010000143.1:0-7186 GCA_043773645.1 Cytophagales bacterium | reverse complement strand
CTATGTTATTTTCGAATTGCTTGAATACATCGGATGACAGGCTGCTGTTATTCATAAAGGCTGTACCAATGCTGATCGTTGAAATTCTGTAAGCCCCCGTTCGTGTAGGACTGAGTTCAGAATACCCGAATGCATCCGGTGTGATGGCAGTGTTGGTTGGATCAAACCGGTAGATTTCCTGAAACGAAGACGAAGTGGTCTTTTTTACATCCAACTGGATCTTGAAGTCTTGGGTGAGTTCGAGCGCTGTGCGAATACCAAGGTCCTTGGTTTGCGTTTGGCTGTACGGTGTGGTGAGTTTGGCTGACCGTGAAAGCCATTTATTTTCCGCGGCTTTCTTGTTGATATTTTCATTTTGGCTGCCAAGAATGAATCCCCATCCGGGGGCATTCCAGGAATTATCCATTCCCATCATATTGGGGCTTGGCAAGAATCCGGGAAGAATGGTTCCTGAATTAATGTTATAGGTTCCCGTGAGGCTCCTCATGGACATTAGCAGTCGGAGCAATCCCTTGGCCAGATAATTATTAGGAGGTTGTTTCACCGTATCTGGTTTTGTCCGGGATTTTTCAACCGGAGTAGGTGGGCGCTTGGGCGTATTGATATCTTTAAGGAAGCCGATCTTATTATAAAGTTTCACAAGATCAATCCGTCCATTCAATCCCTGTTCTTGTGTGTTCTGGATAATATTGCCAAGTTTCAAACTGTCCACCCGTTCAACAGGCCCTGCCCTCCAGCTGTAGCCAATATTGTAGCGGTATTCCGTACCCAGCCAGTTGGTCAATGGGAGTTTATCAAAGGGCACGGTATAGTTGGCCGTAATGTTTTGTTGGAAATTCTTCTTGCGACCAAGGTGTTTCAGGTTGGTAATGACGGAGTCACGGTATTCTTGCGCGGTAATATTTCGCTGCAGGGTATGGGAATATCCCCCTATAATGTCCACATCAGGTTCGTCAATGATGGCATTGACCACGGCGTTATAGTCCAGGGTAAGGGCTTTGGAAAGACTCCACCGCGCAGTGAAATACCGGTTGAAAAGAAAATACTTCTGGATATTGGGTTGTGGTGTCGTTTGGCCGCTGACGGAATTTCGATACACAATTTTATTATAGGATCGGTCCAGCTCTCCCCGCACGGAAAGGCTGGTTGGAACAGGATTGAAATTAAAATCCTTAATGAGTTGCAGCCAGGGGGATTTCCAGGAAGCGTTCTTAAAGGGAGCAATTCCCTTGAACTTGGGATTAAATTGCCACGCAGCCCCACCCTTCACACTCCGTTGGGTGTTTTCCAATAAATTGAAATTGGTACGTGTTGCCTCACTGTAGGCGTATGTAAAGGAGAAGTTTTCAATGTCGTAGAGGTGGCTGCGGGCATCCGGTTTGACTTTCGTTTTTCGGACATTGGTAAAATTCAGGCTTCGCCGGATGGCATTGTCCTGAATAAGCTTGTGGTAGGCCTGACGCTGCGCATCGGTATCAAAAGATTTATCCATCGCCGCGAGTCGCATATCGGGATTGGCCGGGTCGAAGTTGGGGTTGATGGTTGTTTTTTCATAGCTGATGAACATGGGAATTTTCAAACCTAAATTCCTTGGCAGGAGTTTGTCCATGGCAAGGTTTGCTGAGATGTCAAAGACATTCGTTTCACCACGTGCCCGTTCAGAAATTTTTGATTGCACACCACCATACCCATAAGTGATGCGCTTAAAGGCGGTGGTCAGGTTACCGAGATCAGCAAGTTTGGCGTTGAACACAGCATTGGCCGCCCAGCCAGGGGTGCGGTCAAAATCCGTCAGGCGCATTTCGTCGGCCCAAATACAAACACTCAATGATTTGGCATCATCGCTTCGGGGATTGCGGACACCAATCATCATCAGTTTTACCTGGCTGAGGTCAGGTCTTCCAAAGATTCTGATTCCTTGCCTTCCATCCACCAATTTGGGTCCTGCCCGTGGGTACAGTTCGCCCAAGGGAAAACTTTCCCGGTCGCGTTGGGCTTTGAGCGCATACAAATCATTCAGGTCCAGGTCTACATTGTTTTGTTCCGGCCACACGACACTGACATCCGGATTGTTTCCATTCGGTGTGATCACCAACGGCAGTTCAACTTCATAAAAGTTCTGATCAAAGTCAGTTCCCAGCCGCAGAAAGGCTGTCAGTTGATTGTCCTTAAGATTATTTCCATGAGCCGATATAAACATCTTGACGCGGCCATAGTTGAAGAAATCGAAGCTTACATTTTTATAGATCGATCGGCCGTCTCCATCCGGGAGGCCGGTAACGCACATTTGTACGGACTGCTCGTTTAGCCGGCGGTTAATGGTGGAGGTTACATCCCGGTCGCGGGCCAGGGGTGGAACATACGCGGGTTTTTCACTGTTCCCTTTCCCATTTTCCTCCACGTTTACCACGGAAACTGAAAAATTATCAAGGTTGGGCTCGAGTTGTTCACTGAATTGTGATTGTGGCAGGTTGGCAGTGTAGCGTCTCCAACGATTGCCCACGGCCCTGAAGCTCGAGAACCGCAACACGACGGGCTGGACAAAACCAGTCACCATCATGCGGGCATATCGGATGGATTTAAATCCGTTGATGCCTCCTACTTTTTCCTCAAACTGACGAATGGGAATGCGCACGAGGTACCATGTCACATCGGCTTTACCATCAGGAATGATCTTGTCGACGATGTATTTGTTTCCGACCTGCAACTGTCCTGGCTTTAGATCAAGGTTAAAAACATAGTATTCTTCCAGGTCACTGAGGGTATTGTCCTGGTTAAGGTCTTCATTCTCGGGAATGTTTGACCCCGATTGGGCAAAAGGTTCATTGCCGGTGATGATGGGAGAGTTATTTTCAACTCCATTAATATTCTTATAGCGGGCAAGAATTTTCGCGTTGGCAGCGTCCTGATCAGGACCGAGGAAATACTTAAAATTGTCAGCGGATGGGTCCACCGACACGATGGGGCGTGCGGCAGCATTGACCTGAGAAAGGAAACCTTGAAATTTCTGGGTCTCACGAGAGTCTCCAACTCCATCAAGGCCAACATCCTGATTGGTACGTGCATTCGCATCGGTATTGAATGCGTTGTTGAGATACTGTTGGTTGGTGACATATCCCCAATTGTTTTCAGTCACGCCGCCGCCGGTAAGATTGCCATCCGTTGGCAAACCATTTTCAAATGCATGTTTGCCATCGTGCATCAGGTCTTCTGATATACTTCCAAGATGGAATATGAGCTTTCCACCCGTCGTATTCGATACGGGTGGATTTATTCCATCGTTTACTGTTCCGTTGGGATCGTTGATAAAGGGGTCCATCAGCCAGAACTCCACGTACTCTACGTTTGATTTATCGAAATCGACTTCCGTGCGGATGGCAGTTGTAATACCCGCCCAGTTGCTTGCTGGATTTTTCAAGGTACCATCGATGTTCAAGTCGGGGTTGAAATTGTAAGGCCCTCTTTCAGAAGGGTAGTAGGCCAGGTCTAAAATTTGCTCATAAAAATTACCGACAAAAGGATCTTTGAATGGAAAAATTTCCTGGGGCAAGACCGGTCGTACGTAATGGTTCTCAAGGTCTTTCTCCGTGATGTTATCTGGCTTGTACCGGCTTGTAGAGCGATAGAAAAGATTATCAATCTGGTACCAGGCCAGTTTGGCCCGTTTGTATCCGGCACGCACATCATCGATCACGCCGCCACTGAGATCATACCGGTTGTCGGTTGTTTGAGGTACGACCGAAAGTTTCCAGCCAACCGGGTTCATTAAGCTGTACGGCGTTGCGGTGTTTTCAAAATCGTCGATAAAGGAAGTTCCGTTGCCCTGAACGATGTTGGAGGTGCCTGGCAGCAGTTGTGCGAATTCTGCATTCACGGTAAAAGAGGATGCTTCCTTTGTTTGCAGGAAGGGCAATGCATCGACAATCTTGGTCAGCATGCGGGAGTTCTTCTTCATGTTGAGATCAAGGCCGTATTGAATGTTGCGGGCTGGCTCTGTTCCTATTAGGTTTCTGGTGATCAGGGGACGTTCATTATAATACAGGAAGGTTCCGCCAATATTCACTTCATCACTCAATTTATAGTCAAACCGTGAACCCAGGAGGGAACGCGTTTGAAATGCGAATGGATCTTGTTGCTCGTAGGTAATGCTGATGTTTTTACCGGAACTCAGGATACCTTCATTCAGGATGGTAACTTTTCCAAAAGTATAGTCCACGGTATAGTCGATGTTCTCGCGGAGGGGTGCGCCGCCGGCAAAGACCTTGACGGACCCTTGGGAAATATTGAATCCCTGGATAATAATATCTTTCCCGGCTCCGGCCTTAAATGACCCCACGATGAAAAATTTATTCTTGGTGGCAACGAGCTCGGCTTCTGCCTTGGTCGTGTGGTAGAGTGTATCGTACACATATTTCTGTACGAGCAATTGCCGAGTGTCGGCGCTGGGTTCTCGCTTGAAAAGATCACGAAGACCTTTGTTAAATGGTTCCAGGTAGGGAAATATGATCAACCCTGTTTCTGAGTTGATGGTAACTTTTTCCACGTAGTCAAAATTGCCATCGGGTTGCGGGTCGTTGTACGGGTTGAGCCTGTCAAGACCCAACGCCTGGATCAATTGCACCGTTCTGGAGATGTCACCATCCTGAAGCTGGGGGTTGTCAATACCTGTGCGGTCGTCGCGGTAGATGACCCGCAGTTGAAAACCATCTTTTTGAAGTTGTGTAACGCTGAGGTTATAAATATTTTTCATCATCAGATTCCACGTTGGTAATATTTTTCCTGCATTGTCTTTCGTAGCGATTTTTCGTGGCCTGAGCATCTTGAGGAAGACAACGTCCTTTTCACCTTTGTTGGAGTAGTCCTCTGAAAGTTCTCCGACTTTAAACTTTTGACCGTTATACGTGTATTCAAAAGCTACGGCGACGGCCTCGTCATTTTGAAGCTTGCGTTGTAATGTGATGTAGCCAAGTTCTTTGTTGAAGGTAAACTCGGTAGCGGCCAGTTTGCGCGCGCTGGTGATTTTTTCAAAATCTGTCCCATTGACAAAAGGCTTGGGTGCGAAAAGTCCTTCCAATTCCTGATTAATGGCATCGGATCCTGGAGGAAGAGCACTGATAAGGCTATAGAGGTTATTGTTTGCGTTGTTGGTGGGGTGGCCGTCTGGAACAACCGTGTTATAATAGTCTTTGCGATATGATTTGTCGGATTCTCCAAGATCCATCAAGCCAACGACATCCCGTAGGGTTTGGGTGTCGTTCTGGCGATTAAGCAGATAGACTTCAACCCGTGTGACGTTTACACCTGAAGTGATTTGCGGAAGGGTGCTGAGCCAGTTTTCAAAATTATCCCGGAAGAATTGACTTAGAAAAAAGTGACGATTTTCGTCATAGTTTGATCCAACCACCTCAAACGGGCGGCCTTGCGTGGCACCGCCTGTACTTCCTGCAATATTGATCACCGATTGCTTTCCTCGTTGGGTCGTTGCAATGGATGTGACAAAGAGTTTTCCGAATTGCATTTGCGCTTTGACTCCGAAAAGATTTTGAGCGCCGGTGATCAGGCTGTTATTGAGCGGGAGACTGACATTTCCGATCTCGAGTTTTTTCAAGATGTCTTCTTTAAAACCGGTGTACTCTACTTTCATCTGGTTCTGAAAGTCGAAAGAGTTATTATTATCAAAGTTGGTAGTGATCTTTAGTTTCTCACCCACCTTTCCGGTTACATTCAGGGCGATCTGCTGGTCAAACTCAAACCCTCCGTTGCGTTGTTGCCGTATGGGAATCGATGGGTTTTGGATTTTCTGCCACTGACCGCCAAAGTCAAGTGTGACAAATCCGCGCGGTATCAACTCGACATAGCTACCACCAAAAATCCGATCCATGATGGGGCTGACATAGAGTTTTGGTAATAGATTGCGGCTGCTGACGGCACTTTCCCCATCCAACGCACGGCTTCGTGTTCTCCAGTATTCCTTCAGGATGGATTGATTCTGAAGCTGGTTGGCTTCGCCGAAGGTCATGTAGGATGGTGAACGGTAGTTGACATTGCCAAACCGTTCATAGATGGAGTAGGTGCGTCCTGTGTCGGGGAGCACTTCCAGCTTCATGGCCTTTGGATCTTTTAAGAAGAGGGGAGACTGGGTGGTGTAGTTTGAAAAGGGATCTCCGTAACGATCTGCCGGCTGGAAACTTGGCCGGTACAAGGGTTTGTACTGGATGGAATCCCGCCCCGTTGTGTCTTGTTTATTATTATTGCGAAATTGGGCGTGACCAAAAAACGGTACCAGGCATGATATCAGCATCATGCCCAGTCCAAGTGTGAACTGCTTTGTCCAGGTTAGGTAATTCAAACGTACGCTATGCGTTTTTCAGTGCCTGCTTGACCAAATCTTCCAAGCTAACGGTATTTCCTGATTTTTTCAGGACGGAATCGATACTTTTCTCTGCCGCAGCCCTGGCGATTCCCAAGGTCATTAGTGCTGTTAACGCCTCGTTTCGCACGGTATTGCTTACCATTCCGGTTAAAGTTGTGGAGTCATCACCGGGGGATTTTCGGAGCTTATCTTTGAGCTCCAGGATAAGCCTGAGGGCCGTTTTTCCACCAATTCCTTTCACCGCCTGCAGCGTTGCAGCGTCTTCGCGAAGGATCGCTGATTTGAGTTCGGCAGGAGGCAGTGAGGAGAGCACCATCATGGCCGTGTTGGGCCCCACGCCGTTGACGGAAATCAAATTCAGGAACATGGCCTTCTCGGCTTCTGTGGCAAATGCAAAAAGGATATGGGCATCTTCGCGTACATGCAGGTAAGTGGCGAGGCGAATGTCTTCTTTGTCCTTGATCTCAGAAAAGGTATTGAACGAAATGGATGCCTGGTAACCGATACCTCCCACATCAATGATGACGTGGGTAGGCTCTTTGTGTACCAGTTTGCCCCGGAGGTAGGCGATCATTCCTTATTTCTTTGAGGTGAGTTCAATTTCCTCCTGGACTTGTGCATCCACCACGGCAATGGCGGCCATGTTTACAATTTCCCTGATGGAGCTGCCCAACTGAAGAATGTGAACGGGTTTTTTCATTCCCAGCAAGATGGGGCCGATGGTCTCAGCACCGCCAATTTCCATGAGAAGTTTGTAGGCAATATTCGCAGAGGAAAGATTGGGGAATATCAGCGTGTTCGCACCTTCTTTGG
>JAYVEZ010000142.1:0-3748 GCA_043773645.1 Cytophagales bacterium | reverse complement strand
AAGCCGGCCATGGGCTTTTGCTTTTGTGATTGATGGATAAGCACCTCCCTTTTTGTCCGCTCGTTCACAGAATGTTCACGGATATATTGCTGGACATCGTCCCAAAACGGTGCGGCAGGTTCTCCATCATCCACACGGATCAGGGAATGAATAGAATAATCCATGATGCCGCAAGTGATTTTTATATCCAGGACTTTCAACTCCGAGTCGTTGTCAATTGCTTTTTCGAGCAGGGTGCGCTGGTGGCGGGGATGGGTTCGCAATAAATCAATACTGAAGATCCAATCCCCGGCGAGGTAACCATCGTAGGCATAATGCTCTTTTAGCAAGAGCTTGATTTTGGTGTCGTTGTCCACCGTTACTTTTTCGCCGTCCAGCTCCAGGATGGGCTTTTCTTCTACGATCATTTTTTCAATTTCAATCCCCACAGTGGAAGCGTGCAGCATACCACAATTGAGCGGTGAGCCGTCCACGATGTGCAAGTCGTGAACATGGCTGATGTACGCATCGTTGGAGTCTTCCGTGAGGTGGCCATGGGTTTGCAGGTGTACAAAATACTTGATGGGTGTGGGACCCGTAAGGTTTCGCTGCGCTTGTTCCACCGTCCGCTTAATGTCCATCACGACGTCGGGTGTCACAAATGAACCCGCGGCACGCACGACATGGTACTCGATTTCAATCCCTTTTTTCAGGAATGTCTCGCCCACAATGTCTACAGCATCCAACTGGACCTGGCTCAAGTCGCGGGCATCAGCGCAACCGATGAGGATATGAATTTGTTTTTCGTGGGGCATGGGGGCGGTAGGGGAAAGTTTAAAGCTGAAAGTTTAAAGCTGAAAGCTGAAAGTTTGAAAAAGCAGAAAGTGGAAAGTTTAAAGCTGAAAGTGGAATGTTTACCTTCGAGCGCGCTGCTTTACGCTTTTAGCTTTCGACTTTCAGCCTTCAGCTTCCTGTAAATAAAATAAAATAGTCTTGAAACCTCATCCCCATCACAAGAAAATCCTGGAATTAATCCATCATCATTCCGGAAAGCCTACCCAGCATACTTTTTTGAACAATTATCTCGGAACCTCCCATCCCCGCTACGCCATCAGCATTCCAGTATTGAGAACGATTGCCCGGGAATGGATGAAATCACATCGTACCCTGTCGGCGTCCGAATTTCAAGAACTGCTGACCAGCCTGATCCACGGCTCATCGTCTACTGAAAAAACCATGGCTGGACTATTGCTCGATTTAGCAACCGAAGCGCAACAGCAATTTGACCCCCGTGTGTTCAACGATTGGCTCGATCACCTGGAAGGCTGGGCGGAAGTGGATGCCGTTTGCACCGGTGCCTATGCCAAGGCTCAACTTCCTGCCAACTTCGCTCAGTGGAAAAAACTGTTAGCGGCATTCTCCAAAAGCAAGAACATCCACAAGCGACGGGCCTCCCTTGTTTTGCTGTGTTCACCCCTGAGGACGGCAAAGAATCTTTCATTGGTCGCGGCTGCCCTGGAGAATGTAAACCGCCTCCGGGGAGAAAAAGAAATTCTGATCACCAAGGCAATTTCATGGGTATTGCGAAATGCCTGCATTTGGCACAAAGAACTGATCTTAAAATATGTAAATTCGAATGAAGATAAGTTGCCCAAAATTGCGGTGAGGGAAACGCTCGCTAAAATCACCACAGGCAGAAAGACAAAACCAAAACAGTGAACACCATGAAGAATTTTTTGATATTGATTTCCACGGTCATCGTGCTGACGGCTTGTTCCACCAAAAAGACAGAAACCACTTCAACCACCGACAGCCTTTCACTTACAGCGGAAATGGCAGACGCACCGGCGCCCGCCAGCCTCGCGTTCAGTCCCATGGCGGGGTTTACAGCGAAAAATACCGTTGCCATGGATGATACCGTCAACTTTATCCTTCTGACAAGCCAGGAAGACATTGACAAAAACTTCGCATTCGAAAAGTCCGCCACTGAGCAATTGGTGCAACCTGAGTTTATCATCAATTTCATGGTCGCCATGGTGTGTTTGCCCACGGAATACGAAACAACACTGGGAGTTGAGAAAGTAGAAGTCGGCACCGATGCAATCAACGTGTATATGACCATGACCCGGGGCGAAAAACATAGCATGCCCACAAAGCCAACACTGTTATTTGCCATCGAACGACGCGATGGGTTCAGCAAAATGCAATTTTTCGTTAACGGAAAACCCAGCAAAGCCCTCATGTTGATCTGATACTTTGCACATCCTTTGCGCTGCTAGCGACGATAAGGTGTTCTTATCAAATTGACAGTCTTATGAAGCCATCCATCAGCATAATTTCCCTCGGACTGATCACCTTGCTTTCCTTAATCACACCTTCATGGTCACCCGACAGCAAAAGGCTGGCATTTATCAGCAACACGACCACAGACAAATAAAATTCATAGAATTAACCATCATGGATACAACCGATTTAGCAGGCACGATCAGAAAGATCACACTGGAAGCAGAAAAATTGATTCCATCCTACATGAACAACGAGGAAGACAAGCGAATCGCCAACGGAAGCGTGGCCATTTGCATACTCGATAAGGATGGGAATATCTACGGAAAAATGTTTGGCGCCAATAAAATCAGGGCGCGTGAATCGTTCCGGGTTGCCTGGACCAAGGCGAGCCAGGTACATCTTACCGGTATGAAAACCGGGGAGTTCGAAAAACTCGCTTTCAACAAAGAGATTGATGAAAAAAGTTATGGTATTGAGAGGCCTGATTATATAGGTTGGGTGGGCGGACAGCCGGTAACACTTAAAGATGGGACAAAATTATCGGTCGGCTTCAGTGGGTTCAGGGGGATTGTGGACTTGGAGATTGTGCTGAAAGCTATTGCTGGGGTGGAGGAAACTGCGTCATAAGTTACTGGTTCACTTGTGTCACATGCTTTTGCTCTTGCCTAGGAGGTCACTAAGAACACAACGGATCGCACAAAGACCACTAAGAAACCTCTATACTTATTCTTTGTGTCCTTCGTGCCTCCGTTGTGTACTTCGTGACCCTGCCTTTGCCCTTAAATCAATGCGGAATTGGCCACCAATGTTTATGACAGCTATGGAATGAAGAGATAAAAGCAAAGCCCGCCTTCGCTCTGAAATCGCGCTTGGGCGGGCTTTGGTGGAGCTGCAGGGAATCGAACCCTGGTCCAGAGAAGATAAATGCGTACGTTCTACATGCTTAGTTGACTTTAATTGTCGGGAGATGCAAGGCAGGCAACAGCCTTAACATTTCCGTAGTTGCTGTTGTCTCGACAGTCGTGCGCAACACACAACGGCCCAGTTTTGCTGATCGACACCGCATATCCGGTACCCGCAAAACAGAGGCACCGGGCGATGATGGCCTGCCGGATCTTATCCGAGCATAAGCTAATCTAACCTTAGGTCAGATTAAGCAGCCATGGCGTAAGTATTTTCGCCACGTAAATTGTGAGAGCAGTGTTCAAAGCTCTACCCTCATGAGCTTGCATGCTGGTGCACGGATTCACACATCCTGTCAAAACCGGTCAGCCCCATTTTGAAACAACCAGGCAATGGGCAAAGAGCAATAGGCAATTAGACCCCGCCAATTGGCAAATGGACTACAAAACTACAGAAAATTTAGTTCCCCCCTGAAATCAAAGTTGACAATTGACCATATGCATTTGACTACCACACCAATGCCTCGGGATCCAATCGTACATTGTAAATTGTAATTCGTAAATTCCTAAGTGCCCAAGCG
>JAYVEZ010000141.1:0-9797 GCA_043773645.1 Cytophagales bacterium | reverse complement strand
GAAACGACATATTTCGCGTTATTTGCCCCATGCTAGTTCTCCGCCTGATTGCTGAAAGCTTTTCCTTCGCCTGGAAAGCGTTGAAATCCAATGTCCTTCGGACCATTCTCTCTCTTTTGGGTGTCACCATCGGCATTTTCGCCATCATCGCGGTGTTCACCCTGGTGGATTCTCTTGAAAAAAACATCAAGTCAAGTTTTGATTTTTTGGGTACCGGTGTCATTTACGTTGGCAAGTGGCCCTTTACTCCGGAGGGAAATGGTCCATACAAGTGGTGGGAATACTGGAGAAGGCCCAATCCTTCGGTGGGTGAATACAAATTTCTGAATGCGAATTTGCGGAACAAGACCGCCATTTCCATCTATGCTGCCAAGGGCAATTCCATCATCAAGCGGGGTAGCAACAGCATTGGTCAAATTGGTCTGCGGGGAGCCGGTGAAGGGTATGATGGAATTTTTGAGATCAATGTGAATAATGGACGATATTTTACTCCCGATGAAGTAGAGGGCGGAAGGAATGTTGCCCTGCTCGGCCATGAAGTCGCGCTCGCGCTTTTCCCCAATGACAGGGATCCAATCGGCGAAGATGTGAAAATCAAAGGATTAAAATATAAGGTGATCGGTGTTATGCGACGGGAGGGGCAGAGCTTCCTCGGAACCCCTAGCAATGACTACACAGTCATTATCCCATACAATTCATTTCGAAAATTATTTCAGACCGGCACGGGCATGTGGAATGAATTGCAATCCACCATTGCTGTGAAAGGAAATGATTATGACCTTGGACTGATCGAACTCGAGAATGAATTGAAAGGTCAGTTGCGGGGAAGGAGGGGGCTTCGTCCGACCCAGAAAGATAGTTTTGCTTTGAATCGGCCAGAGGCCATTGCCAATGCAATCAGCGGGTTGTTTGATGTGGTGGGTATTGCGGGGTGGATTATCGGAGGGTTTTCCATTCTCGTTGGTGGTTTCGGTATTGCCAATATTATGTTTGTATCCGTCAAGGAACGCACCAGCATCATAGGCTTGCAAAAGTCGCTTGGCGCTAAAAACTACTTCATACTTTTCCAGTTTTTGTTTGAAGCTATCTTCCTCAGTCTAATCGGCGGACTTGCAGGCATTTTTCTTGTGTTCTTACTCACCTTCATTCCATTTGGAAGCCTCGAGGTCACGCTCAGTATCAAGAACGTAGTCCTTGGCCTGGGTGTTTCTTCCGTGATCGGATTGATTGCAGGTATTGTCCCTGCCGCGGTTGCCGCAAGGCTCGATCCTGTGATCGCCATTCGCTCGACCTAATTCCAAATCGCTCAGAATTGATTCAATAAAGAAGGTCACATTGAAAAATGTGACCTTCTTATTTTGGGTAGCGGTTGATGCTGGTCACCAAAAAGATGATGCTTATGCCTCTTTCTCCTCCAGCACCTTGGCGCCTTCAGGTGCAGTCAGTTTCTCTTTGATCTTTTTCTCCAGGTCTTCTAACAATTCCGGATTGTCTTCAATCAGTTGCTTCACAGCATCCCTGCCTTGTCCAAGTTTGTTTCCATTGTAAGAGAACCATGATCCGGATTTCTGAATCACATTGAGCTCCACGCCGATGTCCACAATCTCACCTGATTTGGAGATACCACGGCCATACATGATATCAAACTCTACTACTTTAAAGGGTGGTGCCACCTTGTTTTTCACCACTTTCACACGGACGCGGTTGCCCGTGATATCATCGGGAGATTCTTTGATTTGACCGATCCGGCGGATGTCCAACCGGACGGAAGCATAAAATTTAAGAGCATTTCCACCAGTAGTCGTTTCGGGATTTCCGAACATGATGCCGATCTTTTCACGCAATTGGTTGATGAAAACGCAAGCACATCCTGTCTTGCTGATGGTACCCGTCAATTTTCTTAAGGCCTGTGACATCAGGCGGGCCTGCAAGCCCATTTTACTTTCACCCATTTCGCCTTCCAATTCAGCCTTGGGTACCAGTGCTGCAACCGAGTCGATTACAATGATGTCGATGGCGCCAGAGCGGATCAGGTGTTCCGCAATTTCCAATGCCTGCTCACCATTGTCGGGCTGAGAAATGAGAAGATTTTCAGTATCAATGCCCAGCTTTTCAGCGTAGGTTTTATCAAAGGCATGCTCTGCGTCTATGAATGCTGCGAGCCCACCTTTCTTCTGTGCCTCGGCGATCATGTGCATCGTCAGTGTTGTTTTGCCAGAAGATTCAGGTCCGTAAATTTCAGTCACACGACCGCGTGGAATACCACCAATTCCCAGCGCGATGTCCAGTCCCAGTGACCCGGTGGAAATCGCAGGCACGTCCATTACCTTTTGGTCATTCAGTTTCATCACGGTACCCTTGCCGTAGGTTTTCTCCAGCTTGTCAATGGTCAGTTGAAGGGCTTTCAGTTTTTCTTTGTTGTCGATCCGGTTGTCGTTTTTACTTTCGCTCATATAGGTGTGTAGTTGATTACATTTTAAAAGTGGGTTGAAATTAATACTTCAAAAATAATAAGAAAACACAAATACTAAAAATTTTAGCGTACCGGAATTCCAGATGTATTTTAACTTGCTTAGCACTAACGATTAACGGGTAACAGTCTTAATTTGCACTTTCATGAGAATTTGCCGGTTTCCCCTTACCATTTTCCTGATCTTTTTGACGATTTCCACCTGTGCCCAGCTTAATAACCGGGTTTTTGAGGATAGAATGAAGGTTGAAGAGGCCGATTCCGGAAAATTCTGGATAGGCCTGAATGCCCTCAGTTTCTTCAAAAACAATGAATATACCGGCACCATCATCGATGGATACACCCTATTTGGCTATCAGTTCCAGCCCTACCTTAGCTATAATCTTACTAAAAATATTCGCATTGATGCCGGGGGGTACTTTCAGAAAGATTTTGGCAACAGCAAGTTTTCCACCACAGCCCCGATATTTTCTATTAAATGGAGAAAAGATGAATACTCGATCATCTTCGGAAACCTCGAAGGAAGCCTCAACCACCGGCTGATTGAGCCTTTGTACGACTTCGAACGGGTGCTGAATAACAGGCTGGAGACAGGAGCACAACTCCAACTCAACCGCGAAGATTTTTTTGTCGACGCCTGGATCGACTGGCAATACATGCAGTACTGGCGTGATCCGAAGCAGGAGCAGTTGGTCGCCGGGTTGTCATTGCAAAAGAAGGTACTGAAGATTGGACGCGGATCACTGAGCATCCCTGTTCAAGTTGTAATGCGGCACCAGGGCGGTCAGTTGGATGTTGCCGGACTTCCTATTCAAACATTGTTCAATAGCGCTGTGGGTCTGAACTGGTCACAGCCGATGAGTGGCAGGATAAGTCAGCTGACACTGAATGGCTTCTATGTTTATGACAAAGACATCACCCTCACACGCCAGGCTTACATTGATGGTGATGGATTGTACGTGAATGGAACCATATCCACACGTTTTGGTCTGAATGTTATGGCCAGTTATTGGCAAGCCCGCGAGTTCATGGCCTTCGGGGGAGGGAAAATTTATCAGTCGGTTTCCTTTTTTGATCCTTCGAAAATTCAGCCCGCACCGCAATTGATGATATTCAGATTTTTGTATGACTACAGGGTAGACGAAAATCTTTCTGTCTCTCTTCGCTATGAGCCCTACTTCGACATGTCCTTTAAAACATTTCAGTACTCGTACGGAGTGTATATAAACTACCGGGATCGTTATTTTATGATGAAGCGAAAGAGATAGACATGCTGAAGAAGATCCTTGGAATTGTTCTCGTATTGCTGGCAGCCTTGTGCGTCTATTATGGGTCGCTCATTTATTATGGTGTAGGTCAGGGGCTTGGTCAACTAAAAATTATTTGGGGTGCAAAACCGGTAGAGGATTTCATCCGCGATTCCGCCTTTCCGGATTCATTGAAATCAAAACTAAAACTGATTTCGGAGGCGAGGCAGTTTGCCATCGACTCACTTGGATTGAATGACACCGACAACTACAAGACGCTGTACGATCAGCATGGGCAAGAGCTGATGTGGGTGGTGATGGCGTGTGAACCTTTTCGTCTTAAAGAAAAGCGATGGGATTTTCCGGTAATCGGGTCTGTTCCTTACAAAGGTTTTTTTGACAAGGAAAAGGCCCTCAACCTCAGGGCAGAACTTGAACGCGACAACTGGGATGTCAGCATCCGCAATCCGAGTGGCTGGAGCACATTGGGATGGTTCACCGAGCCGATTCTCAGTGGCATGCTGCGCCGTGGCGACGGTGACCTGGCCAGCCTCATCATCCACGAAATGGTACACGCTACGATTTATGTAAAAGACAGTTCAGACTTTAATGAAAACCTGGCATCGTTTATCGGAGATCGGGGGGCAGAGGAATTTCTGGCCAAAACATTCGGTGACACCTCCAGACAATTCCGAGAGTTTGCTTACGAAGATTCCGATTATCGGAAAGTAACCGGGCACATGCTGAGAGCGGCGCAAGAACTTGACAGTCTATATTCCACTTTTTCTGAATCAGATTCTCTGAAAGTGAAGAAAGAGAAAAAGGCAGCCTTCATCCAACGAATTGTAGACACCATTGACACCTTGTCGTTGAGTGGGGGTCGAAAAAAGTCAAAGAGGTTCGCAAAAAAATTGCCCAACAACACATACTTCATGTCATTCAAAACCTATGAATCAAAGCACGACACGATGAAGGACGAATGGATCAACACGTTTCACAGAGATCTTCACCTCATGATACAGGAGTACCAAAAAAAATACCCTACGCTCTGATTACCCGCAGATTAAGAATTTGTTAAGAAGGTAACATTGGTTTTTTATTGGATCGAATTGGCCTACTTTTGGAAGCCAAATAAGAAATTTCTATGGGTAAAAAGACCGCTTACAAAGTGCTGGTGGTAGACGACGAGGAGCCCATACTCGAACTGCTCAAATACAATCTTGAAAAGGAAGGTTATGAAGTGAAGGTGGCCATCAATGGTCACCTGGCGGTTGAAATTGCAAGGAAGTTCAAACCCGAACTCGTATTGCTGGACATCATGATGCCGCACATGGATGGCGTGGAGGCATGTCGGCATTTGCGCGCCATGCCCGACTTGGTGAATACTTTTATTGTCTTCCTGACCGCGCGCTCAGAAGAGTATTCTGAGGTAGCGGCATTCGATGTAGGCGCTGATGATTACATTACCAAGCCAATCAAGCCCCGTGCCTTGATGAGCCGCATCAACGCGCTCTTCCGCAGGGAATCAAAAGGGAAGAACACTTCAGCCCAAATTACTGTCGGCGACTTGATCATAGACCGTTCCAGCTACACAATTAAAGTGAAGGGAAAAGAAATTAATCTTCCTAAAAAAGAATTTGAATTACTGTTTTTCCTGGCCCAGAACCCCAACAAAGTCTTCAGCCGCGATGACCTTTTGCAGAATATCTGGGGCTCGGACGTGTATGTTCTGGCCCGTACCGTCGATGTTCACATCCGAAAAGTGCGGGAAAAGATCGGAGATGACTACATTACAACCGTAAAGGGAGTCGGTTACAAATTCAATCTGTTTTAATACATGGTATATAGTGCCCGGACGATGGCCCTGCTCCTGGCGGTGTTCATCGCCGTGGTGACAGTGCTTTTTTTGTCGTTGGTCCAATCTGTTGACCGCGATGGTCTCATTGTTGCCGGGCTGATCAGCTTTTCCGGGTCTTACCTGCTGATCTATGTTGTGTTGGAATTCCTGGTGTTCCGCGAAATCAACAAAATATATAAGATGCTGGAGAAGTTGAGGAAAAAAGAACTCAGCGGCATCAAGCGTGAAAAATCCGGTGCCCTCAATCCCCTGAAGAATATCAATCAAGAGATTTACTCCTTCGCACTGCTCAAGCAGAAGGAAATTGATGAACTCAAAAAGCTGGAGGCCTTTCGCAAAGAGTTTATTGCCGATGTTTCGCACGAGTTGAAGACGCCCATCTTCGCTGCCCAGGGCTTTGTCCACACGCTGCTCGATGGTGCCGTGAATGACAAGCATGTGCGCAACCGCTTCCTTAAAAAAGCTGCCAAGAGCCTCGATGGCCTGGACGTGTTGGTGCAGGACCTGCTTACCCTCTCACAAATAGAGACCGGAGACATCAAAATGAAGTTTGAGTCTTTGGATCTATTCAAACTGTGTGCTGAAGTCATCGATCAGTTTGAAGAAAAAGCACAAAAGAAAAATATACGACTCAAGCTGATCGATCCATCCTCCAAACTCATGGCGTATGCCGACTGGCAACGGATTACGCAGGTGATGACCAACCTTGTTTCTAATGGTATCAATTACACACCGGAAGGAGGAGAGGTTACAGTCTCTTTCGATGTCAGCAAGAAAAACATCACCACCATAATCAAAGACACGGGTGAAGGGATTCCGCCACAGCATCTCGGGCGGATTTTCGAACGGTTTTACCGCGTTGACAAAAGTCGAAGCCGGGAGAAAGGTGGCACCGGCCTCGGACTCGCCATTGTAAAGCACATTCTGGAAGGCCATGGCTCCCGCGCGGAAGTGGAGAGCACAGTCGGCAAGGGCTCAGCTTTTAGCTTCAAGCTTCCACGATCAAAAGGGGATGACGAGAAAGAATGAAAGTAGTTGCAGGTTACTGGTAACTTGCGGCCTGTAACTTGCAACCTGTTGTGAAAGCCTCCCTCTCCTTCAAAGACCTCGTGCTTTTCGAAAATGACGACTACATCGTCATCAACAAGCCTCCGTTCATAGCCACGCTGGAAGACCGGGTGGAACCCATCAATATCCTTGCCCTGGCCCGCGCTTCCGAGCCCGACCCACAGGTCTGTCACCGGCTTGACAAGGATACTTCAGGGGTACTGGCCATTGCCAGGCATCCGGAGGCCTACCGGCACCTGAGCCTGCAGTTTGAGCACCGGGAGGTGAATAAAATCTATCACGCCGTAGCCGACGGAAGGCATGATTTACACGATCTTGTCATTGACAAGGCGATACTCAAGCAAAATGATGGGACAGCCAGGATTAGCTCAAAGGGGAAGGACGCCCAAACATCGTTTTCGACACTAAGGATCTTCACCCACCATAGCTTGATCGAGTGCAAACCCGTTACGGGCAGGATGCATCAAATCCGGGTTCATTTGGCTTCTGTCGGAGCGCCCATCACGGGGGACGAACTCTATGGTGGCAAACCCTTTTTGGTATCATCAATCAAACGCGGGTTCAGGGTTAAGAAGGATACAGAGGAGCAACCCCTCATGAAAAGGATGGCACTTCATGCTTTTTCCCTGGAATTTTCCGGATTGGACAACCAGAGGATATCGGTGCAAGCCCCTTATCCTAAGGACTTTACAGCGCTTGTGAAGCAACTTTCCGCAAACGTCCGGTAAAATCTAATGGCTGCTTGCATAATCTATTTATTGGGCCTACTTTTGTGTCCCTTTTTGAAGAGGGCTGTGATATTGTAGTAGTTTAACCGTTAATTCAAGTGGATTCGATCAGTTTCAAGACAAAGAATACCAACAAGGCCAGTGCTGAGAAGAACTGGGTTTTGGTGGACGCTGAAGACCAGGTATTGGGCCGCGTCGCAAGCGAGATTGCCAAGGTAATCCGTGGCAAACACAAGGCTACCTATACTCCCCACGTTGACTGTGGAGACCACGTGATCGTCATCAATGCTGAAAAAGTAAAGATGACTGGCAAGAAGTGGACAGACCGTGTGATCTTCACACACTCTGGCTACAACGGCGGTCAGAAGGAGTCAACCCCCAACATGATCAAAGGAAAGCACCCGGAGCGCCTGATTGAGCACGCTGTGCGGGGTATGCTTCCCAAGAACAGGATTGGAAGCGAACTCTTTAGAAGCCTTCATGTGTATGTGGGTACCGCCCACCCGCACGAGGCACAACAACCAAAGACTATTAAATTCTGATAATACATATTCATGGAGATCATCAACACCATCGGTCGCAGGAAGACATCCATTGCAAGGGTATATGTAAAGCCTGGCAAAGGAACCATTACCATTAACGACCGCGAACTCGCGACGTACTTTACTTCAGAGATACTTCAAATTACCGTGAAGCAAGCGTTGGTGCTGTCCAAAGTAGACGGTGCCTATGATGTCACAGTGAATGTCGAAGGCGGTGGTATCAAAGGACAGGCGGAAGCCATTCGTTTGGGCATTGCCCGCGCGTTGGTGACCATCAACAATGAAAACCGCGCTCCATTAAGAAAAGAAGGCTTGCTCACCCGCGATTCACGGATGGTGGAACGCAAGAAACCAGGCCGTAGAAAAGCAAGAAGGAAATTCCAATTCAGCAAACGTTAATCGATTCAGTAGCAGCATGGCAGATAAAATGACAACCCAGGAATTGATGGAAGCCGGTGTTCACTTCGGGCACCTTACCCGCAAGTGGAATCCGAGAATGTCGGAGTACATTTTCATGGAGAACAATGGCATCCACATCATTGATTTGAACAAGACCCTCAAAGCCCTGGAAGAAGCAACGTTTGCAATCAAGAATATTGTTCGTTCCGGACGCAAGATCATGCTGGTGGCTACGAAGAAGCAGGCGAAAGATATTATTGTGGAAGAAGCCACCCGCCTCAACATGCCGTTTGTAACGGAGCGTTGGTTGGGTGGAATGCTCACCAATTTTGCCACGATCCGCAAGTCATTGAAGAAGCTTGCCCAGATCGACAAGTTGATGAAAGACGAAGCTTTTGCCAACCTGGCCAAGCGCGAGCGCCTCATGGTGTCACGCGAGAAAGCGAAACTTGAGAAACTGCTGGGAGGTATTGCCGACCTGAATCGCTTGCCTGCCGCCTTGTTTGTCATCGACGTGAAGCGTGAACACATCGCCGTAGCGGAAGCACAGAAATTGAATATCCCTGTCTTCGCGATGGTGGATACCAACTCTGATCCTTCCAATATCGATTTCCCAATCCCTGCCAATGACGATGCGTTCAAGTCGATCTCTGTCATCACCAAGTACATTGGCAAAGCCATTGAAGAGGCATTGCAAGAGCGCAAGAAGGATAAGGAAGATGCGGGAATGAAGAAAGAAGAAGACGAGAAACGCAAAGTGGACGAGGCCGTTCAGGAAGCGTAACCGGTAGGTGTCCGACACCTCTGAGGTGTTGGACACCTAAGAGCATTCGTCCTGCTTACCTGATGGGTGGCAGGACGATTAGTTTTAACCTCACCCTGGCCCTCTCCTTCAGGAGAGCGGAATCTAATAAGTGGAAATTTGAAGCCCTAATTTTTAATTCGTAATTCTAAATTCAAGTATATGTCAGCAATCACAGCACAAGATGTTAATAAGCTCCGCACCATGACCGGTGCCGGTATGATGGACTGCAAGAAGGCCCTCACGGAGGCCGATGGTGATTTTGAGAAAGCCATAGAGATCCTGAGAAAGAAGGGCCAGAAAGTTTCTGCTTCCCGTTCAGACAAAGAGGCGAAAGAAGGTTCGGTATTTATAAAGGTTTCTGATGACAAGAAAGAGGCTGTTCTTATCGCGTTGAATTGCGAGACCGACTTCGTGGCGAAGACTGAAGACTTTCAAAAGCTTGGACAATCCATTTTGGAAATCGCCTTCTCGAAAAAGCCGGCGACCACGGAAGCATTGCTTGCGGACAACGTTGGAGGACTGAGCCTGAATGACAAGATCACGGAGCTGGTGGGTAAGATTGGCGAGCGTTTGCAAATCAGTTCCTATGTCATCATGAAGGGTGAAGCGATCATCCCTTACGTACATGCCGGAAGCAAGCTGGGCGTTCTGGTTTCACTGAAAGGTGTGAATGGGAAAGA
>JAYVEZ010000140.1:0-4428 GCA_043773645.1 Cytophagales bacterium | reverse complement strand
CGAAACTGCACCTTTTCGACAGAAGTTCGAGTTTGCCTTACTCGATTACGGAAAGCGACGATGGAAAAATTTATGGCGTCACCCGGTTTGGCGGCGGTGAGGACGACGGAGGAATTATATATTCAATCAACACGGATGGCTCGGGATATCAAAAACTGATGAACTGCGTTGACTCCACTGGAATGTTTCCGACGGGCATCCTCTTTTTGGGATCCAACCATAATGAGAATAGGATGAGTCAGACCATCGCGTTTGATTCTATTTCGACAACGACCCAGTACCCTGGCAATTTTACCTTGACCGCTACCGCTTCATCGGGGCTACCCGTGAGCTTTAATTCCAGTGATTCAACAATTGCAAGGATCTCCGGAGATACACTCACTTTGCTGCAGACTGGTTCTGTGATCATCACAGCTTCGCAGGCGGGTGACACTACATATTACCCCGCCCCACCGGTTCAACAGGTGCTCATTATTGTGGGTCAGCCTCCGGCAATTCTTCCGCCTCCCGGAAATGCCGAATCTCCTAACGGAATTATGGTCAAAACATTTCCGAATCCATTCAGCAACCACTTCAGCGTAGAAGTTAAAAGCGATCATCAACAGGAAGTTGAGATAACGGTAGTGGATTTTACCGGGCGTGTCCTGGATCATGGAATTGGGCGATCCGATGAATTGATCGAATTTGGAAGCGGGTACAAGCCTGGCCTCTATATTGTACAGTTGTCCTATGGCGATAAGCGAAAGACAATGAAGTTGTTCAAACTGGAATAGAAGTCAGTAAAAAGGGCAGTAATAATCGCCCTGTTTTTTTTCATTCTACTTTGAGGGCAGTCAGAAGAGAGGCAGGGGCTAAGAATTTCCTTCCAACCGTGCCTTAAACTTACGGGCGTCCTGGTATTCGTTAGAGTCCCAATACTGATCAATGATCTTCTGATACGCCTCCTTTGCCTTCTCATTTTGATTGGATTTTTCGTAAGCCAGCGCGGCCTTCATAAGATAGGTGGGAGAGAAGAATTTATTCGGCTTGTAATTGGCGGCCTCGTTATAGGACTTAGCCGCGTTTTCATAATCTTTTAATTCCATGTATGCATCGCCGATAAGGCTGTACGCCCTGGCCTGCACCAATAAGTCTTTTGCCTTGAAATCCTCCAGGTATAAAATGGCAGGTTTGAACTTGCCCTGTTTCATATAGATAACGCCCACATAAAAATTGGCCAACTTTGCAGCGTCTGTCATGCCATAGTCATCGATGATTTGCAGAAAACCAAGGTTATTCCCGTCGCCGTTCAGCGCCAGACTCAAACTATCGGATTCGAAATACCGGATGGCCTGAAACATCTCCGTTTGTGCCTGGTCGTCCTGGCTTCCGATCCAGTGGCCATATCCGAAGTATCCTGCAATAACCAAAGCAATCCCTCCCAGCACGCCGAACACTATTTTTGGGTTTTGTTCTACCCAATGTTCTACGCCAGCAAGCTTTTCTTTGATTACTTCCGGATTCTCCAACAAATCCTTATTTTCTTCCTTTTTAGCCATGATTTCTTTACGTAAAAGCCCTCAAGATACGGTCCTGACAGCTATCGGTATGGGGCTGCAAAACTAAGAATTACACTTTATTAAACAAAAGCTACTTCTTCCTGCCTACTGCCTACTTAATTTTAAAGGCGTCAATCAGTAATGTACGGGTAGTCCTGTTGCATGTAGACATCCCGAAGGGCTTCACTTGGATCCGGGTATTTCGATTCTTCGGCAAACTTCACACTTTCCTCCACCTTTTCATTAACCCTTCGGTCGATCGCTTCGATGTCCTTTTCTGTCGCGTATTTTTTTGCAAGAATCGTTTTCTTTACGACTTCGATGGGGTCGCGTCCCTTATATTCTTCCACTTCTTCTTTGGTCCTGTACTTGGCTGGATCTGACATGGAATGGCCTTTGTACCGGTAGGTCCTGAATTCCAACAAGGTAGGTCCTTCTCCGCTTCTGGCACGTTCAGCCGCGCGAGCGACCGCGATATGCACGGCCTCGACGCTCATAGCATCCACCGGTTCCGAAGGCATATCATAAGCGTCTCCCAGCGTGTACAATTCAGTTACGTTGGAAGTCCGTTTTACTGACGTGCCCATTGCATAGCCATTGTTTTCAATCGCAAATATGACCGGCAGCTTCCACAGCATGGCCAGATTCAAAGTCTCGTGGAAGGATCCTTGCCGGACTGCCCCGTCGCCCATGTAGCACATGCAAAGATTTTTTGTCTTGTTGTATTTTTCAGCGAAAGCGATACCGGCCCCTAAGGGAATCTGGCCCCCAACGATGCCATGACCTCCAAAGAAATGATGCACTTTATCAAAAATGTGCATCGAACCTCCCTTGCCTTTGGAAATGCCTGTTTCTTTAGCAAATAGTTCTGCCATGACCGCCTTGGGATCCGTTCCCAACGCAAGCGGGACAGCATGGTCGCGGTAGGCGGTAATAAAGCTGTCGTCTTTTGTGAGGGCAGAAACAGCACCTGCTGCACACGCCTCCTGGCCAATGTATAAGTGGCAGAACCCACGGATTTTCTGCATCCCGTACAACTGCCCTGCCTTGTCTTCAAATTTGCGCATGAGTTCCATGCTCTCGTACCAGAAAAGATAGGTCTCTTTTGAAAATTCAGCCTTTTCTTTGGTAGCCTTACCTTTGACTTGAGTGGTGGTGGCCATAAATGCTAATTTTGTTTTTATTGCGTGCTTCTTCCGATTATCCCGGTTGGACTAAACAAATTCAGATCGGACTGCATCTAACCATGCCCAGCGGGAAATAATGCCCTGCAAAATACTAAAAACTAATGCGCCTCGAAAAACTAAGTTTGTATAATTTTAAGAACTACCGGGAGGCGCAACTTGAATTGAGTGGAACCATCCATTGCTTTTTGGGAAAAAATGGAAGCGGCAAGACCAATCTGCTGGACGCAATTTATTATCTATCATTCACAAAAGGCTCTATCAATTCCTCTGATCAGCAAACTATTCGGACGGGTGAAAATCAGTTCCTGATAAAAGGTGAATTCGAAAAAAAAGGTGAGCGTCATCGTGTCGTATGTTCCTTTCAACAAGGCCAAAAGAAGATCATCCTCGAGGATGATCAGGAATGTGCAAAGCTATCCACTCACATTGGCAGATATCCGGTTGTGCTGGTAGCGCCCAATGATATTGAGTTGATTTGGAATGGGAGTGAAATGAGGAGGAAGTTTTTTGACAGCTTGTTGTCGCAGACCGACAAAACCTATCTGGAAAATCTGATCGTTTACGGCCAATATGTAAAACAGCGGAACAGTCTGTTGCGAATTTTCTTTGAACGCGGAAATGTCGATCAGGATATGCTGGACGTGTACGATGAAAAGCTGGTGCCGGCAGGAGAATACATTTATCGAAAGCGAAAGGATTTCATGGTGGAATTCCTGTCCTTGTTTGAAAAACATTACCGGTTTTTGGTGGGGAATTCAGATGAGCGGGTGCAGATCACATACCAATCGCAACTCCACCACATGGATTTTGCTCAGGCCCTCCGGCATAATCTTAACAGGGATATTCTTTTACAGCGAACCAATTCGGGCATCCACAGGGATGACTTTTTATTCTCCATCAACGAGGGAGAGCTCAAACGACTGGGTTCTCAGGGTCAGCAAAAATCATTTCTTATCGCACTCAAGCTGGCGGAATTCCAGGTTGTTTTTCAAAATAAGGGCCTGAAGCCGTTGCTTCTTTTGGATGACATTTTCGACAAGTTGGACGATGAGCGTATTCATAAACTGATGCTGCTCGTGGCGGACGGAACATTTGGCCAGCTGTTGATCACCGATGCGAGGGCTGGGCGCAGTTTGCAGATATTAAGAGAATCCAATGTGGAGGCTGAGTTCTTCCAGGTTGAAAGTGGTATCTTGAGAAGGGATTCATGAAAAAGCCGAGAACCGATAGCGAAGGGGGAGCAATGCACATTGGCCAAGCCATCCAGCATCTTCTCAAAGAATATCACATTAAATCCAAATTTGATGAAGCCAACGTGGTCGCCTCCTGGGAAAGACTGGTAGGCAAGCCCATAGCCAAGCGCACCAAAAAAGTCTTTGTCAGGAATAAAGTAGTTTTTGTTGAACTTGAATCGCCATCTATGAAGCATGACCTTCAGCTTCACAAAAACCAGATTTTGGAGATTTTCAGAAAGGAATTTGGTGCCGACGCAGTGGGCGACATCGTGCTGATGTAGTGGAATTGTCTCCCGCAGATCTCGCGGATTATCGCAGAGGCGGAAAGAATGTTTTCCTTGCCTCCTTGTCCTACGCGAGGCTCGGCAGGCAAAGCGCGAATCTCTCGCAAGCTCTGCGTAAATCAGCGGGATCTGCGGGAAAGGCCTCGAGATCGCGGGAGACCCTGTTCGAGATCTGAGGGAAAGA